>CAZRID010000081.1:0-10837 GCA_964600055.1 uncultured Acidimicrobiaceae bacterium | reverse complement strand
ACTAGGCGTCTAACCCCGCCCCGTTGATTCGGTCGAGAAGATCCCGGTCGACCAGCTCCAGGTACTCGGGGTGTCGCTTGACATAGGAGGCGATGAAGGGGCAGATCGGAACGATTGTCTCACCCTTGTCCCTCATCTCGTCGAGGGCGTGGCGAGCCAGGGCGGATCCGAGACCCTGACCCTCGTACGCCGGCTCGATCTCGGTATGGACGAAGATGTATCGCCCGTTGCGTACGTGATAGACGGCGGCGCCGGCCACCTTGCCATCCACCTCCAGCACGTACCGATGGTTCTCCGGGTCGTCTCTGATCTGGTAGTCGAGGCTGTCTTCGCTCATTGGCGGCCATTGTGGTCGCATATTGCGGCGCGAGAAACAAGAGTTCGCAAGAGTCCCCCCTCCCCCCTTCGGGGAACTCTCCCCTCCGGGGGAAGAAACGGCGCTTGAGGGTGTGTCTTACGCCACCGGGGTCAGACGGATGATCGGGATTTGGCGGTCGGTGGTCTTCTCGTACTTCCCATAGCCCGGGAACTGAGACACGACTCGCTTCCAGGCATCCTCCCGCTCGGCCCCGGGGAGCGACTCGGGGTCGACTTCTATCTCCTGCTTGTCGACGCTGATCCAAACCTGGTCGGGGTTCTTGGCCAGGTTGTGGCACCAGCCCGGATGCCGGGTAGACCCGGCGCCTGATCCAACGACCAGCCATGCCCCGGGGTGGGCGGGATCCTCGAAACGAGCCAGGACGGTGTGGCGGCGCTTGCCGGTCCTGGCGCCGACTGTGGTCAGTAGCAAGAGCGGCTGCCCCCGGACCTTCATCCGATCTCCGAGCATCCGAAGGGCCAGGTGGCTCAACCCCATCCCTGCCTTCATAAAAGGCCGGGCGAGCCTTGGTACCTCGGCACCCCGGGTACCACCGGGTGGGAGTGTCACCGACATGCGAATCCTCAGGAGCGGGCCTCTGATGCTACGCCGTCACGTGAGCGAGATTCTCGGGAACCCGTAGGGCTGGCCCGGACATCTGAATGGGGATATGCCGACTCGAGGAGAGATGATGCGAAGCCTGATTCACCGAATGAGCCTGTCTGCGGCCCTGGTGGTCATTGCCGCGGCGTGCAGTCCGGGCACGACATCGGACATCAGTTCCCCGAGAACGACACAGTCATTGGATCGGCGCGTCGACGACAATCGCCCCAAGGTCATTCTGGCCTCGAATGCCCTGGTTCCATTCGACGCCTGCGACCCGTTTCTCGACCATGTGATCTCACACGCCGTCGATCTGGTCGGTCCCTATGGCCTCGATGATCCGTTCTTCGGCGGGTGGTTCGGCGCAGAGATGCTGGCCGATCGTGCGAACGAGTCCGGCGGACAGCCGCTTCCGGCCGCCGGAGCGGACGTCGACTACTCCGGCACCAACGTCCAGGTTCTCGGCGTCGACGAGCCGGACATGGTGAAGACCGACGGTCGCCGGATCGTCGTGCTTTCAGAGGGCACCCTTATCGTCGCCGACGTCACCGGTCCCGAGCCTGAGGAGATCGGTCGGTTGCAGATCGCGGACCAGGTGGAGAGCCTGTTCCTGTCGGGCGACACAGTTTTGCTCCTCGGCTCGGCCTGGATGCCAGTGCTTCCGCTGATCGAGGGCGACGCGAGGATTGCCCCGATCCCCGATTCACCGATGGTGCAGCTGATCGAGGTCGACATCAGTGATGAGCCCGAGATCGTTCGCACGATGAACATCGACGGCCGGTTCGTCTCGGGCCGCATGGTTGGTGACACGGTTCGCCTTGTCCTTTCATCGAGACCTGTGGGATTCGAGTGGAGCTACCCGTCCGGGTCGGGGCTGCAGGCCGAGCGGGAGGCGGTGGCCAAAAACCGTGAGATCATCGAGAGCTCCAGCGCCGAGAACTGGATCCCCTACTACGTGGTCACCGACGATGACGGTGTCGTGATCAGCGAAGGAACACTCTTCGATTGCGATCGGGCCAACCATCCTGAGGAGTTCTCGGGCCTCGACATGTTGTCCGTCGTCACCATCGACGCCGGCGCAGGCCTGGACGTGGTCGACGCCACCGGCGTTCTCGCAACCGGCGACACCGTCTACGCGTCCACCGACAATCTCTATGTCGCCACCCAGAGCTGGCAAGCGTGGCAGTGGGCCCGGTCCGGGGCCATGGACGACCAGCCGGACGAGGTGGTTACCGAAATCCACAAGTTCGACATCAGCCGGGACGACGTCACCAACTATCTGGCCACAGGACGGGTACAGGGCTACCTGCTCAACCAATTCGCCATGGACGAGCACAACGGAGTGCTGCGGGTGGCGTCCACGACAACCCCCAACTGGTGGGGCGGTGGCTTCGAGTCCGAGTCCATGGTGACTGTGCTCGAGGAGGACGGCGGTGAGCTGGTCGAAATCGGGATCGTGGATGGGCTCGGGGAGACCGAGCAGATCTACTCGGTCCGGTTCATGGACGATGTCGCCTACGTGGTGACCTTCCGCCAGACCGATCCGCTGTACACCATCGACCTTTCCGTCCCCGAGAGCCCCAAGGTGGCCGGCGAGTTGAAGATTCTCGGCTACTCGGCCTATCTGCATCCGCTCGGCAATGGGCTGGTCATGGGCATCGGCCAGGACGCCACCGACACCGGCCAGACAAAGGGCACCCAGGTTTCGGTCTTCGATGTGAGCGACCTATCCGATCCGAGACGGGTCGATCAGTTCACCCTCAGCGAGGGCTGGTCATCCCAGGTCGAGTACGACCATCACGCCTTCCTCTACTGGGGTGAGACCGGTCTGGCCATGGTGCCGGTCCAACAGTGGTCGTGGGATGGCAAGAGCGAGTCGGCCTTCTTCGGCGCTGTCGGCCTGACGGTCGATGAGGACGGAGACCTCCGGGAGGTCCGCCGTCTCGTCCACCCCGGCGGGGACGACAAGGTTGGCGACTACCGGGCACAGATAGTGCGTTCGCTGGTGATCGGTGAGAGCGTCTACACGGTGTCGCCCAAGGGGATCATGACGAGTGACCTCGACTCCCTCCAGCAAGAGTCCTGGCTGGGTTTCTGAAGCCTCTCGATCGGTTCTCGCGCGCCGATCTCGACCTATAGGTCGAGATCGGCGCGCGAAAAGGGATGGCGGCTGGCCGGCCGGCCCCCTGGGTTTAGGTGCCGGTGGGGAGACGGATGGTGAACACCGCCCCGCCCTGGGGACGGTTGGCGGCGGTGATGCTTCCCTCGTGGGCTTCGACCAGGTCCCGGGCTATCGAGAGGCCGAGCCCGGTGCCCGAGGAGTCGCCCGCCTTGACGAAGCGCTCGAAGATGTGCTCCAGACGATCCTCGGGAATCCCGGGCCCGGTGTCTGACACCTCGATAACCACAGTTGCCTGCTCCTGTCGCGCGTTCACGGTGAGGGTGCCCCCGTCCGGCATCTGGGTGCTCGCATTCGAGACCAGGTTGGCCAGGACCTGATGCAGCCGGTGGGGATCGGCCTCCAGGTCGGCCATGGCGGGCTGGACCTCGACCACTGTCTCGACCCGGTGCGCCAGGAGAGTCGACGAGAAGGATGCGACCACATCGCCGATGAGGTCCTCGATGCTGAATTGCTCCTTGTGGAGCTGCAGCCTTCCTGCCTCGGCCAGGGCTAAGACGCGAAGATCCTCGAGGAGACGTTCCATGAGCTCGACCTCGTCGACGACGTGGGAGAGGCTCTGCGGGTCGTGGAGCCCGTCGAGGACAGCCTCGATCTCACCTCTGATCACCGTGAGCGGAGTGCGCAACTCGTGTCCCAGGTCGGCGAGCAGCCGTCGACGCCGCTCGTCCTCCTCTTCGAGACGGGCTGCCATTCGGTTGAACGAGGCGCCGATCGCCCCGAACGGCCCCGGGGCCATCCTGATGATGCGGACCCCGGTCTCACCTTCGCCGAGCCGGCGCGTTGCGTCGATGAGATCGCCGACTGGGGCCCACGTGCGCCCGAACATCCGTCGGGCCAGGAAGCCGATTCCGAGGAAGAACAACACCACCAACCCGGCGACGATCCAACGGTGACCGCCGCGGAAGGCGACAAAGCGGGTCACGATCACCGCTCCGAACACGGCGGCGATCAGGAAGAGGAAGAAAAAGAAGCCGATGATGAGGCGGAACATGTGCCGGCCCGGTCCCCATCCCGGCGGGCCCCCTTGCCCGGCCCACGGCGGGCCCCGATGGTCCCAGTCAGGCATCGGTGAACTTGTAGCCGACGCCGTAGACGGTGAGGACGTAGACCGGTCGCCTCGGGTCTGGCTCGAGCTTCTTGCGCAGGTTCTTGATGTGGGCGTCGATGGACCGCTCGTAGGACTCGAATGACACGCCACGCATTGCGTCGAGGAGCTGGCCCCGGGTGGAGACCCGACCCGGGCTGGAGGCAAGCGCCTTCAGCAGTTCGAATTCCGAAGCGGTCAGCTCGATCCTGACGCCATCGCGCTCCACCGAGCGGTGAGGGATGCTGATGATCAAGCCGCTTTGTCGGATGGTCTCCGTCGCCACCTCGCCTCCGGCCCGACGCAGCACCGCCTTGACCCGGGCCACCAACTCCCGGGGGCTGAACGGCTTGACCACGTAGTCGTCGGCGCCGAGCTCGAGCCCGATGATCCGATCGGTCTCCTCGCTTCTGGCGGTGAGCATGATGATCGGTATGGCCGACTGGCTTCGGATGGAGCGGGTCACGTCGTAGCCGTCCATCCCGGGCAGACCGAGATCGAGGACCACCAGGTCGGGTTTGCCGGCCCTGGTGGCGGCGACCGCGGCCGGCCCGGTGGAGGCCAGGGCCACGTCGAAGCCCGCCTCGGTCAGGTAGTCCCTGACCAGGCGGGCGATCTTCAACTCATCGTCGACGACGAGGATCTTGGACACGGTGCTCATTGTCGCCGTCGACCGCTGGCTACGTATCTAGATCCGACCCGGGTTTCTTCGACGACTCGTCGCCGTGGGCCTTCTGGTGCCAGTCGGTGAGCCGTTGCTCCATCGGGTGCTCATGGCCCTGATCCCAGCCCCTGCCCCAATAGGGGCCCGGTCCCCAGCGTCGAGGCCCGAAGAAGAGACGGGCGATCAGACCGAAGATGAGGAAGAAGAACAGGATCTTGAAGAAGATCCCGAAGAACCCGAGCCCTCCGAATCCCCAGCCGGGTCCCCAAGTTCCGGGGTGAAGTGCGGGGCCAACCCTGTTCACCACGATCTCGGTCCCGGTCTCGACCAGACCGTTCTGGTAGCCGACCCGGTAGAGGCCGAAGCCCAGGGCGCCGAGAGCGCCCAGGACCAAGATGGTGATGACGACCGCACCGATCACATTCCTTCTCATGTCTCAGACTCCTTTCACATTGATGAGACTGAGACCATCGTCGTTCCGGATTGTGGAGACGATGTGAAGGCGGGATGAAGGTGTCCGGGCTGTCTATTCCCATCTGCAGCTGGCGAGGTGGGGGAGGTTCCCCATTCACCAACGGCCCGCGATCGGCCACAGTCGCCCCATGTCGGGGTCACGCCAGCTACGAAAAGTGGGGAACGAGTTCCTGGTTGGGGGTTTGGCGATCGCTGCCGCTTCCCTGATCGCCATTCACCTCGACGGGCTGGCCGGCGGGGGACGCGACTCGGTCGTCGCCACCAGTGTCCTGTTTCTCTGGGCGGGGGCCATCGCCATCGGGCTCGGAGTTGTTCTTCGGTTCCTCGGCCGAGTAAAGACGCGGTCTCGGGTGTCACCGTTCTCGCCCGCCTGGCGCCCACCACCGGTGGTCAGGGCTCGATCGAGACGGTGACGCGGGGGTCAGGGCTCGAGGACACCTCGATCTCCCAGACGGCGTCTCCGTTCCAGATGGGCCCGGATAGCAGGAAGGGTGCGAATGTCCTTTGGTCGCCCGGCAGCCTCCTTGGAACGAGCGACATCGGCTAAGTCTGCGGTGGGAACCCCGACACCTTGGTACTCGATGTCGGTTGCATGGCGGATCAGGTCGCTGTATCCGTTGGTGCCTGCGGGAACAACCGTCAGGTCGAGCGGGCCAGCCGAAGTGGCGAGGTTTAGGACCAACATGTTCTCGATGTTCTCGCCGGTGAAACCACCGGGAATGGGCACCGTCTCATCGCCGTATCGCAGCTCTGCTTCGAGCTCGTTGAGAGCTGCTGCGAGCCGTGTGAGATTCCCCTTCGACTGCTCCGGGGTGATGTCGACATCTACCGTTGGCTGAACGGCCACGTCCCAGAGCTCGACGGCGAATCCACCCACAACAACGAACCTGACGTCGTGTTGTAAGAGGATCCTGATCATCCGGGCCGCATCGACATCAGGTGTGGGCATCAGCCTCCTCGGATCCGGTCCAGTCGGGACTCCTCGACTCGGTGGCGTCGATCCGCTTCGAGCTTTGCTCTGACGGCCGACGGGAGCGACTCGACGAATTGCTGGACCGAACGGTCGTGATCGTCGCTTCGCTCGAGCCGAATCCGCATTTCCAGTCCAGCAGCATTGATGAGACGTTGCAGGGTGGGGAGGGTGGGCTCTTTGCGCCCCGTTTCGTACGCCGAGACAGCCTGCTGGCTCATCCCAGCCCGGTCGGCGAGCTCACTCTGGGTAAGGCCGACCTTGTCACGAGCCAGCCGGATCAGACCTGCGGCGAGGGTCGGAGCCGAGTCGTATTTGCCCACGACTTCATTCTACGACATACGATAGATTGTTTACACCCTTTAGATTGTGAAACTCGGACACGCTGCATCTTTCCTATCCGGTTCAAATCCCGACACATCGGGGAAAGTTCCCTGTTCGAACCCGGTCCTAGGTTGGCCTGGAGAGAGAAGGAGAACTCCGATGCGAAGAATGGCTCTGCTTGTCGTGGTCGCCCTGTTGGTGACCGCAATACCCGTCACCGCGGTCGGAGCCAAATCGGACACGGTGCGCTTCGCCACCTTCAACGCCAGTCTCAACCGGAACAATGCCGGTGACCTGAACAACGACCTCTCCACTCCGAACAACGCCCAGGCCAAGGTGATCGCTGAGATCATCCAACGGGCGCGGCCCGACGTCCTCCTCATCAACGAGTTCGACTTCGATCCCGGGGCGGTGGATCTGTTCCACGACAACTATTTGTCGGTGTCCCAGAACGGGGCAAAGCCCATCTCCTACCGCCACTCATTCATCGCCCCATCCAACACCGGTGTCGCCTCCGGGTTCGACCTCGACAACAACGGGTCGGTGGGTGGGCCCAATGACGCCCTGGGCTTCGGGTTCTTCGAAGGCCAGTTCGGGATGGCGGTCTACTCCAAGTACCCGATCGCCGACGTCCGCACCTTCCAGAACTTCCTGTGGAAGGACATGCCCGGTGCCCTGCTCCCGGTCAACCCGGTCACCGGGGAAGGTTGGTATTCCCCCGAGGAGCTGGAGGTGTTCCCGCTCAGCTCGAAGAGCCACTGGGACCTCGAGCTGAAGATCGGGAGGAAGAAGGTCCATTTCCTGGTCAGTCATCCGACGCCGCCTGTCTTCGACGGGGCAGAAGATCGCAACGGGACCCGAAACTTCGACGAGATCCGGTTCTGGGCCGACTACGTCCACCCACGAAACGGCCGCTACATCTACGACGACGAGGGCAAGTTCGGTGGGATCGATCGGGGCGAGCCGTTTGTGATCGCCGGGGATCAGAACTCCGACCCAAACGACGGTGACTCCATTCCCGGCTCCATCCAGCAGCTTCTCGACAACCCGCGGATCAACGACAAGTTTGCTCCGAACTCGACCGGGGGTGTGTGGGCGGCCGAGACCCAGGGCGGAGTCAATCTGAGTCATGTCACGGATCCGGCCACCGACACCGCCGACTTCGCCGAGCCACCGGGAAACCTGAGGGCGGACTACGTCCTGCCGTCGAAACAGCTCCGGATCGTCGATGGTGCAGTGTTCTGGCCGGCGGCGGGCGAGCCCTTCTTCGAGCTGACCAAGGTCTTCCCCTTCCCGAGCTCGGACCATCGCCTGGTCTGGATCGACGTGAAGATCCCCGGCCACTGAGAGAGATCAAGGGGTAGGGTCCCGGCGCTGACCTTGTGACCATGTGCCCGTTACCCAGCCGAGCGAGCGGGGCGTAGGTCAGGCTCAAGAAAAAAGTGAGCACACCAATGCTCTGCCGTTGTGAAAGGATTTTGTCCATGAGAGTCCCGACGAAACGACTCCTCTCCGTTCTCTTGGTCGTCGCCTTGCTCGGCATACCGGTCGTGGCGGGGGCGGTGAGCGGGCTGGCCGGCCCACTCTTCGGCCTGTCGACCGCCCGCAATGGCGATCTCCTGGTCGCCGATGCCGGGGTTGGCATCGAGACCATCCGCAGGGACCGGGTCAAGTCCACGATCGCTCTGCCCGGGGTCACCGATGTCAGTGCGTCCGGAAAGCATTTGCTTTGGGCGACAGTCGGGGCGGGTGAAAGCCCTGAGGCGGACACCGGTCAGGCGCTGTACCGGATCTGGAAGGGTGAGCCGAAATTGGTGGTCAACCTGTTCGAGTTCGAGGCAGCCGAGAACCCCGATGGGCACGATCCGTTCGACTCCAACCCGTTCGACGTTCAGTCGCTCGGATCGAAGGCGGCGCTGGTGGTCGACGCCGGTGGAAACGACTTGCTCAAGGTGAAGAAGAACGGCGAGGTCAAGGTACTGGCGGTGTTCCCCGAGGAGATGGTCTCGACGGCGAACATCAAGGAACTGGCCGGCTGTCCCGAGTCCGAAGCTGACTTCTGTGGTCTGCCCGACGAGATGCCGGCCCAGCCGGTGCCGACCAGTGTCGCCATCGGCCCCGATGGCTACTACTACGTCGGCGAGCTGAAGGGTTTCCCCGGCCCGACCGGCGAGTCGAACATCTGGAAGATCCATCCCAAGGCATCGTGGGCGGAGTGCGGGTCGAGCCCGAAATGTGTCAAGGTGTTCGACGGTGGGTTCACCTCGATCATCGACCTCGCCTTCCACAAGGGGCGGCTCTACGTGGCTGAAATGGACGAGCAGAGTTGGGCCGCCGTGGAGATCTTCATGGGTGGGGTCGGCGGCACCATCAACTCGTGCAGCCTCAAACATCAGACCTGCAAGGTCGTGGCCGAGGACATCCCCCAGCTCACCGCAATCACTTTCGCCAAGCACGGAAAGCTGTGGGCGACGCAGAACTCGCTGGTCCCCGACGGCGCCGAGGTGATCAAGGTCAAATGAGCTGACACCGGTCCGGATGGGGAGTCCTGCGGGCTCCCCATCCGAATCGTGTGAGGAGCTGACGATTGGTCCGGGTGACTACTCGGGGAGCCAGACCGGGGAGGAAACCTCACATGAGAGACGCTCGATGGCGGCTTCGACGGGATTTGGGCCGAGGGATCGCCACCAGGTCTTGATCAGGACCAACTCGAAGAACCCGCCGCCTTCGCCTACCTCCAGCGACCAGCCTTCATCGGCGGGTCGCGCCTCGACCCCAAAGCCGCGCCGGGATGCCCACTCTTCGACTTCCCAGGGCCACATGTCCACGAAGACGTCGTGGGGAATGACCATGAGGGCATGCCGGTCGATCAGCATCGACCCCTCGCCGCCGACCATGACCATCCAACCCTCATCGTTGGCCTCAATACGAACCGACCGTCGGCCATGGGGCCAAACCCCGACTCCATAGATGTCGTTCCCGGCATGCTGGCGTTGATAGATCCGGCTGGACGCAACGAACTCACAGGCGCAACTCGCACAGATGTGGCTGGGATGCATCCCGGTGACGACACACCCGGCAAGAATCACCCGACCCTTATCGGCCATTTGCTCGTGTTCGACGCTCGGGTGGCCCCAGATGATGGGAATCCCACGGTCTTCGCAGACAGGACACCACCTCGTGATTTCGCTGAGTCTCGACTCCATACCGATGAAGCTACGAGGGGCGTGGGACAGATTTGAGTTGCGCTCAGGCGAAGGCGACAGCCACCGCCGAGGCATAGACGGCGAGCACCACCATGAGGAAGGCGTAGCCGAGCAATCCGCGTTTGCCGAAGTCCCCTGCGATCTTTGCCCCAGAGAGCCCGAGTGCGACCAAGAACACGATGGTCCCGATCCACTCAGGCATAAGAACTCTTCGTCACGTCGACCTCCCATCCGAAATCTAGTCGACAGTCCATCCACCGCGTCGGCTCGGAGGCGGTTTAGGCGGTTTTCGATCGGGGTAGACGTCATCCCACGTGGATCCAGGAAGGCCACGGCTTCCAGGGCTGGGAGTAGGGAATGTTCAAGCACAAACAGGGTTCGCACGCGCTCGTTCGCGGGTCGGTGCGGGCGGTATCTGCCGTTGGGCTCTTGGTAGGGGCGATGGTCATGGCGTCTGTTGCTCCGGCGCGGGCCGACACGGCCGAATGTGGCCTGGCCGTCGAGCGGCTCACACAATGGACGTCCTATGAGGAGCGTCGGGGTCTCTTGGCGGGCATGCTGGAGGATCTCCGAGAGATCTCCACACTGCTCACCGGGTGTGCCGGATCAGGTCTCGCCGATCGGCCCGAGCCAGGATCCGGTGACGCGGACGTGGTTAGCCACTCGGGTATGGGCTTTGCCGTCGAGAGTTGGCGTCCTCTCGCAGCCCTCTACTTCGACCATGACCACGTCGATCGGGTCTTGTGTCTCATGACCGCCGAAAGCGGTGGAGATCCTGAGGCACGAAACCCGGAGAGTGGCGCGGCCGGGCTGATGCAGGTCATGCCGCTCTGGGCGGAGGTCCTCGGATACCCATACGAGGAACTCTTCCGACCCGACATCAATCTCTGGGTGGCCAGCCAGATCCTCGACCAACAAGGCTGGGCTGCCTGGAGCCCGTACCAGCGAGGGTTGTGTCGCTGAGGCTCGAGG
>CAZRID010000080.1:0-10878 GCA_964600055.1 uncultured Acidimicrobiaceae bacterium | reverse complement strand
GAAGCCGTGCAGAGGCCGTCGAGAAGACGGCCCACCTCGACCACCAAGATGGGGATTCCCGGCGACCAACATAGGGAGTCTTCCCGATGTGCGGCATGACCTCAAGCCGTACGTTCGTGTGATGCATTCCGAACTCATGTCGTTCTTGGCGAAGGACCGGGTCGAGTCGTGGTACCAGGAGGCCGATCGAGATCGTCGGCTACGGGAGGCCGGCCTGCTCGGCTCTCCGTCGTGGGCGCGGCTCGCCCTAGGAGTTTGGCGACGAGCCAGGTCCCTCGGCAACCGACCCGGGACTCCGATGCTTCGTTTCAGAGGCTCAACCAACAAGGAGGTTCTCATGCCCCTGTATATGGATGTCCATCAGCAGCTCCCCGACGGAGCCACCGCAGCTGAGGTGGCCGCAGCGCACCAAGCGGACCTGGACATCCAGCACAAGTACGGCGTCAACTATCGCAGCTACTGGGTGGCCGAGGGTGAGGGCAAGGCGTTCTGCCTGGTCGAGGCCCCCAACGCCGCGGTCGCCGCCACGGTCCACCGGGAGGCGCATGGATTGGTCGCCGATCAGATCATGGAGGTGACCCAAGGATGACGGATCCACGCCTCAGCGGTACCCGCGGCGCCGACCCGGCGACCCGCCGGACGGAGCGAGGGCAACTATGAGACGACGGGCGATACTCACAATCCTGACGATCCTGGCCGTCCTGGCGACGGCCTGTGGTGAGCAGGCAGCGGAGACGACGATATCGACCGCTCTGGAGACGACCACCACTGTCGTCGTGCAGACGACGATTACGAGCACTGCCGAAACCATTAACAGCGTTGCGGAGACCTCGGGGCACGAACACGACAAAGACGCCGGGGACTCGGAGATCACACCTGAGATCGCAGAGCAGGTGGCCCAGATCAGGGCCGGCACGGCCCGTTATGCCAACAACATCGATGCTGCGACCGAGGACGGGTTCTTCATCATCACCCAGATGATCCCGGACATGGGATACCACTACCTGAATCCCAATGTCGAAGGGTTCGACATCGGCCAACCTCCGATCCTGGTCTACAGCCGTGACGGAGACGATTGGGAGTTGGGTGCCGTGGAGTGGGTCTTTCCCGAGGAGCCGGCCGAGCCGCCGATGGAGGGGGCCACCTATGGTGCTTTCCCTGCGGCGTGTCACTTCGACGACGGTCTCTTCGTGCCGACCGCCACCGAGGAAGAGTGTTCCGAGACCAACCCCGACACCGCGTCGGCGTTCACCTTCTGGCATCCGGATCTGGTCACGTTCCACGTCTGGGCCTGGATGCAGAACCCCGACGGGCTCTACAACGGGACGAACCCATTGATGTCCGCACACAACAACACCTGACATCTGTGGGTGTAAAGCAGAGTCGGAGGAACGGGAGGCGTCCCATAGAAACAGAGCGATTCGAGACGGTCGTCATTGGTAGCGGGAAGGAGGGCCTGGCCACCGGTTACGACCTCGCCAGGCGCGGTCTTCCATTCGTGATCCTCGACGCGAATGACCGAATCGGCGACTCATGGCGCAATCGGTGGGATGCCCTGCGTCTGTTCACCCCCGCCCGCTACGACTTCCTCCCCGGGATGTCATTTCCGGCACCCGACCTTTCGTACCCGACCAAGGACGAGATGGCAGACTATCTCGGGGCCCACGGAGCGTTAGAGTCCGATGCGGTCGAGGTGAAATGGAATCGGTGATCCACGAGCCCCTGCGTGGCGCGATAGGTGATCTGAGGGCCTTGCAGGGCACCGGTCTCGAGGGTGCTCGCCGCTACCGCGCGGTGAGTTGCCCGGCCCGCCAATCTCGCGACTTACAGGTCTGCATCCCACGGAGGCAGGTTTGGGCAAGTCCACGTTCTCCATGCCGATCACCCGCTGGTTCGAGGACGCATTCGGCCTCGTCTGGGCAGGGGTCTTCGCTCTACTCGCTGATGCCCCGCTCGGCGTCGCCATCTGGACCGGGCTGCCGCCGGGGAAGTTGGTGACGACCTCTGAGCTCAACCTTTCCTTCGTTCGTCCCTTCACCAGGAACACCGGGAACATCGTCGGTCGCGCGACGAGCATCCATCAGGGACGGCAGGTTGGGCTCGCCGCCGTCGAGATCTCCGACCGAGAGGCCGGACCATGGGCTATGGGACCACCAGATGTCTCATCGTCGACTCGCCCGTCGACCCTGACGTCGAGTACCCCGAGCCTGACACTGGGCCGGACGATCCGCCGGAATGAGGGAGGGGCCAACCGACGGATACTTCGATCTGGAGTCCATAAGCAACGGCAGACCTATCGACCTGCCGAGACGCTTCATCTCGGCTGAACTGACGCCCAACGTCGCCAGATTGCCCTCCGTCTCGTGGGAGGTGGTCGAAGAGGGCACCGTGGCGGGGAGAGTTCCAACCTCTCCTTGGATCTCGTCCGGTGGTCCCTCCCTCTACGGGGGCGCCATTGCGTGGTTGGCCGAAGCCACGATGGGCTGCGCCGTGTACTCGACCCTCGAGCCCGGTGAGGTTTTCGCGACCCTCGACATGAATGTCCGCTTCACCAGACCGGCTTTGATCAACAGTGGAGATCTGACGATCACGGCCACCGTTCCGCACCACGGCCGGCGTTTGCGAATCGCCTCCGCCGATGTGACCGGCTCGGACGGCAAGAGAGTTGCCATGGCTACGAGCTCGGCATTGGTCGTCCCCGGCGGTATCGAGGCTCTCATGCATGGATGGATTCCCGACGAGGTGTTGCAGGCCTGATATTCGTGCCCGGGAGCCAAGTTGGGAGCCATTTGGGGTGGATTGCGGTGCACGGCTGTGGACGGAGATGGAGCCCCGCTTGGAGATCCACGGATCAGGAGGTTGGGTGTTCGAGTCGCCCCGGGCGCGCCTACAGGTGGTCTGCCCACCGGGGCCCGGTTCGTGTTTGATCCGCATTTGGTCCGCGGGAGGTCCGCCTTGAGGTGGAGGAACGAAGGGGCGGCTGACCACAAATGACCACATCGCGGCGAGTCCAGAGTCTCGAACGGCATCGTCGCCGGCGCCGCGCCGAGCCGTTGATCCCTGAGGTTGTTTTCGAGCTGCGGCCGGCCGGTGCCGTGGTCAGGCATCTCGATGATCCCGCCGACGCCGAGATGTGGCGGGAGGCGGGCCGCCTCGCCGGCCGACGCCTTGGTCGTCATGTGCGCACCGGGTCGACTCGATGTGGTTGTGCGGATCGGAAAGGCAGCCACGTGTGGGTGGTCGATCTTGACTATGAGGTGAGCGAAGCCGAGCAGCGGCGAAGTGTGCTGTTGTTGAGTGCCGTGTTCGATGGGGTCCGCCCTCCGCCGGAGCCAGACGGCTGAGCCCCTGGCGCAGCCACTGCCCACCAAACGTCGCCGAGCCGGGCGCCGCTCAGGATCTCGACGAGACGAGACGTGAACCTAGGCGGAAACTTCCGTCCGTGAGGCGTCAGGGTGGCGGCGTATCCGGCGGACCTCGTCACCCTCGGTCTGCTGGGCCTGGTAGAGATCCCATCGCACCTGACCGTTCATCCAGAACCCACTCGAGGTGCCGAAGTACTGCGAAAGCCTGAGGGCGGTGCTTGGTGTGACCCCACGGCGTCGATTCACGATCTCATTCACCCGCTGATAGGGCACACCAATCGCCTCGGCCAGCTCTCGCTGAGTCAGGCCAAGTGGCTTGAGGAACTCCTCCAGCAGCATCTCGCCTGGATGGGTCGGAGCTCGGTTTGTTGGAATGCGGACCATTTCTCACCTCAGTGATAGTCAACTACCTCGACGGGACCTGCCTCCGTCCATTGAAAACAGATCCGGTACTGGTCGTTGATTCGGATGCTGTGCTGTCCCCGGCGATCTCCTCGGAGTCTCTCCAGTCGATTGCCCGGCGGCACTCGTAGATCGTCGAGCATCTCCGCTTGATCGAGGGCATCCAGCCGCCTTGTGGCTACCTGCCAGAGGGCTTGAGGCAACCGCTGGCGGGCAGCCTTGGTGTTCTGTCCGTTGAACAGGTCCTCCGTAGCTTGGTCTTTGAAGCTCCGGATCACGCTAGCACGATAGCACGGCTACCATGCTAAAACCGCCGATCTCGTGGTCCTCCCGGACCCGAACCAGCCCCCCTAGCTCGACTTCCTCCTGTCGCGATGTAGTCGCTCTTTGCGCGGTGAGAGCATGCCGTCGCACGGAGTTCGAGCCACTCCACGTCTCGGACCTCCTCGTCGGCGGGGACGCCGTAATGCTCGGCGAGGGTCGTCACCCTGAGCCCGGAAGCTCGAAGCAGCGTCGGCACCTTGATCCGGCCGAGGCTGCGATCGACGAAGAGGTCAGGCAGCCCGTCTGGATGTGACACGCAACACGTCCTCCGGCTGACTCAAGCGCACCCCGAACTCAGAGGAGAGCTCATCGAGGGACTCGCCTGCCCAGAACCGCTGGAGTACGTCATCGACCCGGGATCCCCCGCGCTCGAAGATTGGCGCCCCGAATGATCGAGTCGGATCGGCGACCACCTCCGCATCCCGATAGGCCGAAACCCGGATCAGCTTGGCGTAGCCATCTGAGGCGTACTCGATCCGACGGAGATACTCTCCTGAACCGCCTGCACAAACACCGCTGGCCGCTGCGAACCACGACCAGCTGGAGTGCGGCGTGGCCAGCAGACGAGTCGCGGTGGACGTCGCCGTAGTCGTAGAGAAGCTCAGCCCCGTCCGTGTAGAGCTTGCGAGACCCGAGAGCGTGATCGACTCCAAGCTCGTTCTCCAGGGTCTGCAGAGCCGGGCGTATCCGTTGCATCGGCACACCACTACGACGGATCGCAGCCAGGACGAGAGCCTCAGTCAGACCGATGAACGGTATCGATGGCCGACGAGGACCGTCTGGGGCAATTCGCGGCCAAGCGTGCACGCAAACATGGTCGGCCAGGCGCCCGACATCGGTTGGTATGACCGAGTGTGGGTAGTACTACCCACTTCCGAAGGCCGATGAAGTTGGGTATTTCAGACGATGCGGGATCACTCACCTATCCATAGGTTTGTTGTTATCAGCAAACGGATGGAGTAAGACTTGGAGCGTTCCGCAGACACCGGCCAGTTCGAATCGATCATCATCGGTGGCGGGCAGGCAGGCCTGGCCACCGGATATTGCCTGGCAAGCCGCGGCCTTCCTTTCGTGATCCTCGACGCCAATGACCGAGTCGGCGACTCCTGGCGCAAACGGTGGGATTCGCTCCGGCTGTTCACCCCCGCCCGCTACGACTCCCTCCCCGGGATGTCATTTCCGGCACCTGACCTCTCGTACCCCACCAAGAACGAAACGGCAGACTTTCTCGAAGCCTATGCGGCGAATTTCGATCTCCCCGTTCGATCCAGTGTGCGGGTCGACAGGCTCGTCAAGGAAGGGGATCGGTTCGTGGTGACCGCCGGAGATCTCCGGTTTGAGGCGGAGAATGTGGTGGTGGCCATCGGGGCCTATCACACGCCTCGAGTCCCGGATTATGCTCCCGAGCTCGATCCGGCAATTGTCCAGCTGCACTCCAGCCAGTACCGCAACCCATCCCAGCTTCGGGACGGTGGTGTCCTTGTAGTCGGCGCCGGCAACTCCGGTGCCGAGATCGCGATCGAGTTGTCCCGTCATCATCGGACGTGGATCTCCGGTCGCGATACCGGGCAGGAGCCCACACGTGCCGGAAGCCTGCCCGACAGGCTGCTCGCGCCGATCATGTGGTTCTTGGCCACGCGGGTGACAAATGTCAGGACGCCGATCGGCAGGAAGGTGCGGGACCGCTTCCTCGATCCTCCCCGAGGGATCCCTCTCGGCCGGATCAGGCGAAAGGACATTCTCGCCGCCGGGATCGAAAGAGTCCCCAGAGTGGCAGAGGTTCGTGACGGACGCCCGGTACTCGAGGACGGTCGGATCCTGGATGTCGCGAATGTGGTCTGGTGCACCGGCTTCGTCCCTGATTTCTCCTGGATAGACCTCCCGATACTGGGCGAGAACGGTTTCCCGGTGCACGACCGGGGCGTGGTGGACTCGCAGCCTGGCCTGTACTTCATGGGTCTGCTCTTCCTCAGCACATTGAGCTCGGCGCTTGTGGGTGGGGTGGGGCGGGATGCCGATCACATCGCTCGTCACCTCATGTCGTCGCGGTCAAGTCGCGGAGAAGATGGCGAGTTGCAAGGCAATGCGACATTGGCGGCACCTTGAAAGGTCTCATCCGGTGACTCACGGTGAAGTCAGGAGCTTGCGGATTCTCGTGGTCGGCGCCGGCATCGCTGGGCTCGGCGTCGCCCGAGCGCTCCGGCAGCGAGGCTTCGCCGCCGACGTGGTCGAGCGGGAACCCGTCTGGACGCAAAACGGGGCGGGCATCTACCTGCCAGGCAACGCGGCCCGGGCGCTGCGTGCTCTGGGGTTGGAGTCAGCGGTTGCCGAGCGGGGAGCGCTGATCACTCGCCAACGCCTCCTCGACCACCGGGGCCGACTGCTGGCCGACATCGACTTGGCCGCCCTGTGGGGTGAGGTCGGTCCCTGCATCGCGTTGCACCGCGCCGACCTGCACGATGTCCTGGCATCTCACGGCGACCCGGTGCCGGTCCGGATGGACGTATCGGTGACACGGCTCGACCAGCAAGCAGACTCGGTGACCGTCGAGTCCGGTGAGGCCGGCACCGACCGCTACGACCTGGTCATCGCCGCCGACGGCATCCACTCCACGGTCCGCCAGCTCGCCGGATGGGACGATGCGATCCGACCTGTGGGGCAGCTCGCCTGGCGCTTCGTCACCGAATGCCCACCGGAGTTGACCGCCTGGACGGTGCTGTTGGGGCGCGACGTCACCTTCCTGGCGGTGCCCATCGGACGCGGCCAGGTCTACTGCTACTGCGACACACCCTCCGAAGGCATACCTCGGCCGGAAGGCGACGACGTGAAGGGGAGGCTTGGCGAGCTCCTGACCGGATTCGCTGCCCCGGTGCCGGCCATCCTCGAAACGCTCGACCCCGACGACGTCGTGCATGTCGCCCCGATCGAGGAGGTGATGCTCGACGGGTGGTCACGCGGATCGGTGCTGCTTATCGGAGACGCGGCACATGCGACGTCACCCAACATGGCCGAAGGCGCCGCCATGGCGCTCGAAGACGGCTTGGTGCTCGCCGATAGCCTTTCTTCCGAGAGCGGCATCGCACAGACAATCGAACGATTCCAGGCTCGGCGCCGCCCCCGCACCCGATGGGTTCTCGACCAGACCCACCGTCGGGATCGCACCCGCAACCTGCCACCCGCCCTTCGCAACTTTGTGCTGCGCAGATGGGGACGGAGCATCTTCCACGCCAACTACCGGCCGCTTCTCGATCTTCCCTGACAGGGGGCGCGAGTAGAGACCCTTCCCGACCTCGCCAGTGCGATCGCGCTCGGCGCACCGCTCCCGTCTCAGTGGCAGGTCCCGATCATCGCTACCGCAGGCTGGGTGATCGTGATGACCGCCGCTGCCCTGTGGCGGTTCGGTCGTGAGGAACTGTGAACTGAACAGCCCGCGAGGACATCGGGAGCCCGTTCCCTGAAGCATCTCTGCGAAGCCCCCTCATAGAGGTTGGAGAACCCGGGCGTCTTCTCGTAACGATCTCGTCACGCCAGGATGCGAAAGTGCAAACGTGGGAGCGGCATAACTGGATGAAGAGGGACCGGCTTCAGGGTGTTGATGGGTAGGCGGGTCATCCTCGTTTCGGTCTGGCTGGTTGCATTGGTCCTGGCCGGATTCCAAATCTGGGCGATCGCCCTGTCGTGGAATCATCAGCTGGCCAATGACTGGTACTGGCGTCCCTTCGCGTTGTCGATGGCGCTCGCCGCCCTGGTCTATGTGCTGATGGGGATGCTGGTCTTCAGACGTCGTCCCGAGAACCGGGTGGGTCCGCTTCTCGCAATGATCGGGATCACGATCCTGCTCTATCAGGCGACATCGGAATACGCCCTGCGCGGGCTTGTCGTTGCCCCCGGATCACTCCCTGGCTCCGACCTCGCCGCCATCCTCTCCCAGACGATCTGGATCGTGCCGTTCTCGCTGGTCCCGGTCCTGCTCCTCGTCTTCCCCACGGGTCGATTCCTCACCCCATGGTGGCGGATCGCGTTGGTGCTCCCTATCACGGCTGTGTTGGTGCTCAACGTGAGCGGATTGGCCACGATGTGGCCCCTTCGCTCCGCCGGCGCCGAGCTGTTGTTCGGCGACCTGGCCGAGTTCGGCAACTACGCGGTGGTGGTGCTCCCGCTCATGGTGGCGTCGTTGGTGGCGGGCATTGCATCGGTGGCGATCCGATGGCGGCGTTCGAGCGGGGTGGAAAGACTCCAGATGAAGTGGTTCGTGCCGGCAGGGATCATCCTTCTGATTCAGATCCTGTTGGTGTGGGCAACACCTGAAGGCAGTGTGCTCGGGGAGATCCTGCTTCAAGTGGGATTGGCCTCGATCCCGGTGTTGGTCGGTCTGGCAATCCTCCGCTACCGCCTCTATGACATCGACCGCATCGTTTCCCGGACAGTCGCGTACGGCACGGTCATCGCCTTGCTCATCGGGGTGTATCTGGCGGCAGCGGCGCTGTTGACCCGAGTTCTGCCATTTGAGAGCGACATTGCCGTGGCGGGGTCGACACTGGCCGCAGCGGCGATGTTCAACCCGTTGCGGAGACGTGTGTCACGGGCGGTGGATCATCGGTTCAACCGGTCCAAATACGACGCCGAACGGGTGGTGGGAAGCTTCGCCTCACGGCTCAGCGACGAGGTCGACCCGGACCGGCTGGCCGACGACTGGGCGGCAGTTGTGTCCCGGACGTTGCAGCCGGTGTCTGTTGCGGTGTGGCTCCGGGAGGACGACTCTCGCATGTCGGGCGTTGGTGTCGCCAGGGCGGCTCCGAACCCGGGTATCCGCGAATAGTGGGGCTCTGTTCTGCCGGGCTCAGCCTTCGGTCCTTAGCGACCAGAACCTCTATGTTTGTCCCACGAGCGTCGTAGCTGAGCTCGCCCGCGTCGTCTCTCTCGACCAAGGTAATCGCATGTCGCCAGCGGAAGGGCATAGGGGCAAGTCCCCATATCTCCCACCGGACTCCGACGCCGAGACTCCTCTGATGAGTCCAGTGTCACAGCAGGGTGTTCTGATCGGGCGCGACACCGAGCTCGCCGATCTGCGTGCTCATCTCGACGAGGCGGTTCTCGGTCGGCCGTCAGTCGTGTTGGTCGGAGGTGACGCAGGTATCGGAAAGACCCGGCTCCTGTCCGAGCTGGCCGCCACTGCTCAGGTTCGAGTCCTCTCAGGCGGGTGTCTGCCCATGGGTGAGCAGGGGTTGCCCTATCTCCCCATCATCGAGATAGTTCGCTCGATCGACGTTGCCGAGTTGGGCAGCGGGCGCACGGCGCTCCGGTCCCTGCGCCCGGCGTCCGGAGAGTCAGCGTCTGGAGGAGCCATCAGCCGCTCCCAGCTGTTTCAGGGAGTCGTCGACCTGTTCGAGGAGATCGCGTCACGAGAGCCATTGCTGATAGTGATCGAGGACCTTCATTGGGCCGACCGCTCGACCAGGGACCTCATTTCGTTTGTGATCGCACTCCTCGGCGAACAACGGATGCTGGTTGCCGTCTCTTTCCGGTACGGCGAGCTCCATGCCGATCACCCCCTCAGACCGCTCCTTTCCGAGTGGTCGCGCCGCCCCAGAGTCCATCGACTCGACGTGGAGCCGCTCTCTCCAGAGCAATCGACCCGGCTCGTCTTGAACCGTCACGTGGATGCGTCACCCGATCGCGATGAAGTGCAGCGTTTGGTGAGCAGGGCGGGCGGCAACCCATACTTCCTCGAAGAGTTGACTGCGGCCGGGAAGGCAGGCTCCGCAATTCCCGGTGGGTTGAAGGATCTGCTCCTGCGGCGTGTCGAGGGTCTCTCCCACGATGGGCTTCTCCTTCTTCGAGTCGCATCGTTGGGAGCTTGGGACATCGACGAGGAGCTGTTGGCCGGTGTGTCGGGATTGCCCGGGGATGAGGTCCGCGCTCTGCTTCGCATCGCCGTCGACGCTCGGCTACTCACAGTTGAGGGCCGGCGGTGCCGCTTTCGACATGCTTTGCTCGCTGAGGCTCTGAGCGAAGACCTGTTGCCAGGAGAGCGACGGGAGTATCACGCCGCCTACGCACGGCTCCTCGCGAACCGGGAGCCTCCTCCAACACCGGCCGAGATGGCGACGCACCAGACCGGGGCTGGAGATCACGCCGCAGGGCTCGTGTCGTGGGTCGAGGCGGCCCACTCCGCTGAATCCCAGTTCGCCTTTGCCGAGGCCCGACTCGCCTATTCGGCCGCTCTCGACCTGTGGGACTCGGTCCCCGACCCAGCTCTTCACGTCGGTGTATCCAGAGAGGATCTTCGTCGCCGCTCGGCCGAGATGGCATTCATGGCAGGCGACATCGATGCGGCGTGCGCGATCGCACGTGGCGTGATTGCCGATATCGATCCGGGCACCGATCCGGTGGCGTCAGGCTTGCTGCATCACCGGCTTGCCAGGTACCTGTGCAACACGCCGCACTACAAGGATGCGCTCGCGGTGCAGGAGCGGGCGGTGGAACTGGTCCCCGAGGCGCCGCCCACAAGCGATCGGGCAGAGGTGGTTGCCGGGCTCTCGTGGGTCCTCCAGTATCAGGGCAGATATCGAGAAGCGCGCACTCGAGCGGTCGAGGCCATGGCTCTCGCCGCTGCCACCGGAGCTGACCACGCCGCGATCTCTGCCCAAAACACCCTCGGGAATGTCGACTGCCTTCTGGAGAGCCTCGACCTTGGCTTGAAGGAAATGCAGGAAGCCATAGATCATGCCCGCCTCTCCGGCGAGCAGTTTGAGGAGATGAGGGGATACTGGAACATCTGGGCGAA
>CAZRID010000079.1:0-10969 GCA_964600055.1 uncultured Acidimicrobiaceae bacterium | reverse complement strand
GTTGCTCAGAACTTCGAGATCATCGAGCGGATCAACGGCGCCGGTACGACCGTGTTCGTGGTCGAGCAGAACGCCAGCATGGCCCTGTCGATCGCCGACCGTGGCTACGTGCTCCAGACCGGGCGAATCGTGCTCGACGACACCTCACAGGGTTTGTTGACGAACCCCCAGATGAGAGCGGCCTATCTGGGAGACGTCTAGCCGGCTCCGCCGGGGGGTCTAGCGGCCACTCCGACGCCAGGAAGTCCCCCTCCGGCCCTGACGGGGAGTCCGGCGAAGCCTGGAGGGGGGAGCTCCGGGTCCGCGGACACCAGGACGGGCCACCTCCCCCTCCGGGGGAGGAAGCGTGGCCTCCGTTTCTCCCCCCGAAGGGGGGAGTACCGCCGCCAGGCGGGGAGGGGGGAACTCCGGGGCAAGGGCCCTAGAGGTCGTCTCGGTGCGGAGCTTCGGCCGATCCTCCGCTGGATGCTGACTCGTCCTCGACCGGCGGAAGCTCCTGGGTGTCGAACAGGCGGCTCTGGTTGGGGTGACGGCGGCGGATGCCGGCGATTCGATCCGGGGGGTCGGTGTATTCGATCATGTGCTGGCTGGCCTCACCCCAGGTCTCGCCCAGGATCCTGGTCCTCCACAGGTGGCCAACGACGATCCTGATCGCCGCGGTCATGGGAACGGCCACCAGGACACCGAGCAGCCCTGCAACCGAGCCGCCGATGACCAGAGCGAGCACGATCACCAGAGGTGACAGGTTGACCCTCGTCCGCTGCACCAGTGGGGTGATGACGTGATTGTCGACCTGTTGGATGGCGGTGAAGATCAACACGGCCCAGATCGCCTGGGTGGGGTTGCCGTTGAGCAATGCCACCAGCGCCGCTAGGGCCCCACCCACAACCGGGCCCAGGAAGGGGATCAAGTTGAGGAACCCGGCGATGATCCCGAGCAAGAGCCAGAAAGGCAGGTCGATCAGCCACATCCCCAGACTCGAGGCGAAGCCGACTATCACCGACACCAGGAGTTGGCCCCGCACGAACGAGCCAAGCGCAGTCCCGACCTGACCTGCGACGAACGAGAACTCCGGGCGGTGCTTGGGTGGTGTCACCCCCAGGGTGTTCGACTTGAAGCGTTCCAGGTCGATGAGGATGTAGAGGGCCAGTATCGGCGCCAAGCCAAGCACGGCCACAGCCTCCGCCACGCCACGAATGAGCAGGCCCGCCCCGGCCCCAAAACCGAGAAGGAGATTCTGGACGGTTTCCTGGTTGGCCGGGTCGTTGAGCCACTGCTCGATTGCCTCCTGACTGAGCAGCTCATCGACGTCTAGCCCGAGATCGGCGCCGACATCACGCACCCAGTTGATACCAGCGAGATAGAGATTAGGGAGACGCTCACCCAGCTCGGCTGCCTGTTCCCTGACAGTTGGGAGCACGAGTGCGGCCACAGCGAGGATAAATGCAATCAGTGAGAGCATTGCGAGGACGGCCGCCACCAGGCGTGGGAGACGAAGCCGTTCGTATGCCCGAACCACGGGCTCGAGCAGAAAGACGAGGCCGGCTCCGAATGCGATCGGAAGCCAGATCACGCGGATCGAGCCGGCGACTCTGAGAAGCCCGTAGCCCAGGGCCACCGCCCCCACGGCGGTCCAGACGATCAGGGCTACGCGTCTCAGCCGTTCGGAGGGCACGGTCCGGGAGTGTAACTAGTGGTCATTAGCCCTCGGTGACTGTCAGGGAAGAGCCGTCCCCGACCGAGAACACCCATCCGTCGCCCGCGGTGGGGCTGGCCGAGCCCTCGGCATTGTCCACCCAGCTCCCAGGGACGACCGCATCTCCAACCACCCGCACCGGGGTCGCCGGTGGAACTGCAATCTCGAAAGTGCCCGAGATGTTGACGACAACGCTCTCTGACACCGTGCCCAGCGACGCTCGACCCTCACCGTTCAACTGCAACCCGGTCAAGCGGAGTCTTCTCAGATTGGCGTCCACCTCCCCGCCCAGAGAGAGATTCCAGGTCGGTGCCTCCTCGAGATCGAGCGTCCATCCGGCAAAAATATAGAGACCTGGATCGGCCGCAGGCTCGAGACGAACCGAGAGATTCGCGCCCTGTATCTGCTCGACGGCAGCCGGAGGCCCGACCTCCCCGCCCCGTCGCACCGGCTCAACGGCGTAGAGGAACCCGGATCGCCCCGAGGCCACCTCGAGCACACCCTCCACCTGTGCCGAGAGTGCGACCGTGGTCGCGGAGCCGGGGCCAGGCCCGATCAACCGGGTGGACGCCGACGGCATCGCAGTCCACCCCAGAACGTGGCCGGTCACGAACAACCCGAGTGTGAGCACGGTGAGGATCGGGACCAGGGCGGAGACACGGATCCTCCCCCATCGTCGTCTACGGGCCAGGATCGCAAACAGCAGCAGCACCAGCCACACCGGCCACCATGAGATGAAGTCGATCGCAATCGAACGGCTGAGTATCCCGAGATACGTCGCGGTGAGGATCAGCACAACTGCCAGCAGAGGCAGGATCCATGCCTTGGGAATGCGGCGGCGGGAGCCACCGGCAATGTGGGTCATTCGGTGAAGCCGGTGCCCAGCACCAACACCACGTCCGAGCCCTGCTCGAGCTCGGGATCGGGCAGAGGCTCTATCTGGGCACCGGGAAGAAACTCCAACATCGCATTGGCCTCGGCGGCGAAGCCCTCTCGATACCAGATGCGTGAGGGGTTCTGTGCCGGCTCGAAGTCGTCGGCCTGCTGCGTCTGATATCCGGCGTCGGCCAATTCCTGGGTCTTGCGCCCGGCCGCGCCGGCGAGCCCGATCGAGTTCAGGACGACGACCCGAACCTCCGCTGGGGGACGCAATGGAACAGGCGTCGAGGTCGAAGGAGTGGTTGAGGTCGATGTGGTCTCGGCCTCGACGGTGGTGGTCGACTGGTCGATAGAGGTGTTGGTGCTGCTGCTCGATGCCGACGAGCTCGTAGTCGTCTCGCCCGCCACCGGGTCCGGATCACCGGAGAACAGATATAGGAGAAGGAAGACTGCGGCGCCGACCAGCAGAATCCCGATCACCATCATCACCAAATCGCGGTAGAACGACCCGGCCGAGGCCGATGCGTGCTTGCCGCGGTTCATGACACAGCCGCCTCGTGGGCCGGGTCGAGCTCGATCATCGACCTGACCCTTGCCACCGTCAGTGGGTCGATTCGGAATGACTCGGCCATGGCGACGATGGCCAACAGACGGTCGTAATAGACGGCTGCAGACAGGCCCAGGCTGAACTCGATCGCCTGGTCCTTCGGGCCCGGTTGCAGCCACCAGCCCCGCTCGAATTCGAGGATCGTCCGATCCTCATCGTTGAGCATGCCGATGAGGGTATTTGTGGACCATGTATTAGTTGAGGATTTTGGGTAGCGGTAACCTTCCTGAGCCAAGCCGGGTTAGCTCAGTCGGTAGAGCAGCTGTCTTGTAAACAGCAGGTCGTCGGTTCGATTCCGGCACCCGGCTCCAACAGATGCAGGGGTTTTGTAGCCACTACCAGGGCTGGATGATCAGATCGAACGCGATGTGTTTTTCCTTGGCGACCGCGCAGGCGTCGTTGACTGATCAGAAGCACTCGTGTCGGCAGTTGGACATGGCAGACACGCCGGATCAAGCTAAGTTGATGGCATGAGCCCGTGATTGTGGCGAGTGCCCGCAAGCACGGTGTCCGAGACAACGACATGATGCACTCGTATCGCAATCCCATCCGAGTCTTCAAGCTTGACGATCTGTTCTTGCTGATCGGCGCCGACGAGGCGGGCCTCCTCCTGGAGGTAGGTGTCGCCACGGCGGAAGGTGTCGGTTTCATCGTGCATGCCATGCCGGGCCCGCGAGAAGTTCCTGAGGTGATACTGATGCCGCGATCGATTCAAGAGATTCTCGACCATGCTGACGAACTGGCGCGGCGGTTCGAGGAGTACGAGCCCGGCTCGGGTGACGAACAGCCTGTCGAGGAGTATTTGTTGCGGCGGGGGGCCTTGGCTCGGGCCCGAAGCGAACGCGAGATTGTCGACGCCGTCGTCGCCGCTCGTGGAGCTGGGATCTCTTGGGCCCGGATCGGTGAGTTGTTGGGAACGTCCGCTCAAGCAGCTCAACAGCGATACGGCGCCCTCGTCGAACAAGTCTGATACCGCCCCATCGACTCCTTTAAGCTCCAGGTAGGAGCAATCTGACCAGCTGTCTTGTAAACAGGAGGTCGTCGGTTCGATTCCGCCACCCGGCTCCTACCGGTTGGGCGCTCTTCGCCGCACCCTCAGCACCTCGAAACACGCCAGGGCAGCGGACACCGAGGCGTTGAGACTCTCTGTTTCTCCCGCCATCGGTATCGAGGCCAGGACATCGCACCGTTTGGCGACCAGAACGCTCAGACCGGCGCCCTCGGCGCCGATGACAATCGCCACCGGCTCGGTGAGGATCTCCAAGCCGAACAACGAGGATTCGACGCCCACCTCCAACCCGACGGTCCAGAGCCCGTGATCCTTGAGGCGGTTGAGCGCCTCCGGGATGGAACCGACTACCGCCACCGGGATTCTCTCCAGCGCGCCTGCGGCCGCCTTGAACGCCGCCGCCGACAGAGGCGCCTGTCGTTTGGAGGAGATGACCATCCCAGTCATCCCGGCGGCCAGGGCGCTGCGGGCGATCGCGCCCACATTGTGCGGGTCTTCGATGTGGTCGAGCACCACGACCGCCGCGCCTACACCGGATAGCTCATCGATCGGAATCGGGGCTATCGGAGAGCATTCGGCGACGATTCCCTGCGGCGCATCGGTCTCCGCCAATTGACGCACATCGGCCACCACGGAAACCTGATCCCGATCGAGCACATCCAGAATCGATCGGACTTCGGGTCGCTTTGTTCGACCTTCCTCGACCCAAAGCCTCTTCACGCGGCCCGCGGCCGTTGCCGCCGCTACGGCGTGGAGGCCTTCGACCCTATTTCCGTAGCCAGCGGGTGCCATCGGGACCGTCCTCCAGGATCACACCGGCCAACTCGAGACCATCGCGGATGGCGTCGGCATCGTCGTATCTCCGATCCTCCCGGGCCCGGTTTCGCAGATCGACGAGCTTGTCGACCACATCGGCGCCATCACCGTCCAGGCCGAAACGTTGTGGAAGGTCACCGAGATCGATTGTTGATTTTCTGGAGGCTGCGGCATCGTCGAGCCCGAGAACCCCGACGATGGTCTCAACAGCCCCGGCTATCGCAGTGGCATCGCCGCCTTCATCGAGTGCACGGTTCCCGTCACGCACCAGATCGAAGAGCAACGACACCGCCTGGGGTGTCCCAAAGTCGTCGTCCATGACCTCGGTGAACCGTTCGATGGCCGACGGGTCAGGCTCCCCTGCCGTGGCCCGATCCCGAAACCGCTGGAGCCGGTCAAGGGCGTCTTCTGCCTCGATGAGCAGCTCCTCCGAATAGTCGATCGGCGATCGATAATTTGCGCGCAGGAAGAGGAGACGCAGCGCCCTCCCTCCATGTCTCTCCGTGATCGAGGCCAGATCTACCAGATTCCCGGTCGATTTGGCCATCTTCTCTCCGCCGAGATTGACCATCCCGTTGTGCATCCAGTATCGGGCGAAGGTGGTTCCGGAGACGCCTTCGCTCTGTGCGATCTCGTTCTCGTGGTGGGGGAAGATCAGGTCGGTCCCACCACCGTGGATGTCGAAGCCTTCTCCAAGGTACTTGCCGGCCATCGCCGAGCATTCGATGTGCCAACCTGGCCGCCCTGCCCCCCAGGGCGAATCCCACCACGGTTCACCTGGCTTGGCCCTCTTCCACAGTGCAAAGTCGAGCGGGTCGTGTTTCGACTCCCCCACCTCGATTCGATACCCGGAGCGCAGCTCATCGGGATTGCGGCCGGAAAGCCTCCCGTACCCCTCGAAGGCGCGGACCGAGAAGTAGACATCACCTTCCGACGGATAGGCCAGACCACGATCGATCAGCACCTGGATCATTTCGATGATGTCGGGGATGTGCTCTGTTGCCTTGGGCTCCAGGTCGGGTGGCAGCACTCCGAGAGCCTCATAACCGGCGGTGAATCGGGCGGTCATGACCTCGGCCAGAAACTCAACGCTCTTCCCGCTCTCGGCGGCGGCGGCAATGATCTTGTCCTCGATGTCGGTGATGTTGCGCACGTAGGTCACCGCGTAGCCTCTCCAGGTGAGGTAGCGGCGAATGACATCGAACGCCACCGCCGATCGACCATGACCGATGTGTGGCGCCCCCTGGACCGTCGGCCCGCACACATACATGCCAACCTTTCCCTCGTCTCTGGGCTCAAAGGGAACAACGGCGCGGTGAATCGTGCTGTTGAGGCGGAGCATCAGCGAATGTTACGGCAGGGCGGTCACGGTGACGACTGCGACGGCGGCCACACCTTCACCACGTCCGATGAACCCGAGACCGTCGGTCGTGGTGGCCTTGACCGAGACCGCGTCGACATCGATGCCGAGAGCCCCGGCGAGGTTCGACCTGATGATGTCGCGGTGGGGGGCGATACGGATCGCCTCCGCAATGACCGTTGCATCGAGATGGGTGACCTGCCATCCGGCGCCGACTGCCATGGTGGCCGCCTGCTTGAGCAGGCCCATCGAGTCGACACCATCCATGACCGTATCGTCTGATGGGAAATGCTCGCCGATGTCGGAGAGCACACACGCCCCGAGCACTGCATCGGTGACTGCATGGGCCAGGACATCGCCGTCGGAAGTCGCAGACACCCCTGCTGTCGTTGAGACCGTGGTGCCGCCCAGGATCATCGGCGGATCACCGTTGAGAGAGTGGGCGTCGAACCCCCAGCCGACACGGGTGCCGACGGGTGGCACGGTGATCATTCCTCGTCCGGCTCGATCCTGGGCAGAGCCCGATCCAACTTCTTGATCGCCTCGTCGTCGTCGAT
This sequence comes from uncultured Acidimicrobiaceae bacterium, assembly GCA_964600055.1. Classification (GTDB taxonomy): domain Bacteria; phylum Actinomycetota; class Acidimicrobiia; order Spongiisociales; family ZC4RG35; genus JARDZU01. The sequence goes on along the minus strand of CAZRID010000079.1, from coordinate 4,045 downwards.
CTCCAGGCTGAAGGCGAGCTCCGAGCTGAGAGTGAGACGAGCCTTGGACAGCATCCTCTTCAGGGCGGGGCTGATCCCCTTGGTCTGCTGGGCAAAAGACAGGTCACGCACGACTTCGGCCACCTGGAAGATGTCGCCCGAGGTCATCTTCTCGTTCAAAACCTTGTACCAACGACTCCAGTTGGAGCCGGCCTCTTCGGGCTCCCCCTTGAGAGACTTGAGGACGTCACGTGACTTGGTCTTGGAGATGACCGGGCGGATCAGGTCCTCGACCCGGTCCAGAGGAACCATGACCGTGAGCTGTTCGGTGGCAATGTCGAGGACGAAGTAATCCTGCTTCTTCCCGCCGAATTCCTGTTTGACCTTCTTCTGGATGGTGGCCGCCCCATGTTGTGGGTGAACCACCTTGTCCCCTACCGAGTATCTCGTTGCAATTGAAGCCATATGCGAGGGCGGAGTGTACCGGTGCCCGACTTCAATCGAGGACGGGCTCCCACTCGCTCACATTGTCGAGGAGCCTGTCGAAGTAGGCACGAAGTTGCCCGGCCCTGGTCTCGCCGACTCCCTCGACCTCGAGAAGAGCTTCGACACTGGCATTGAGCAGCCGCGAGACCGAGCCGAAGTGCCTGACGATGTCGTCCCGCACCGAGTCGGGCAGACGACCTGCCTGGGTGAGAAGGCGAATTCCTCTGGGATCGGCCGGGTCGTCGAGATCGGGAAACCCCATCTCCTTGCCCACTCTGCCCGGATCCTCCAGATCGGTCCCGGACAGAGCGCTGAGCTCTTCGAGCGCCCGACGCACCGTTGTCGACCGGAGCGGTTTGACATAGTCACGTAGCACCGCCCGCTTGTTCAACTCGACACCCGACAGCAAGTCGTTGAGCTGGAGGTACACGATGCGCCCACCCTCGCCGAGTGTGAGAGCCCGGGCCTCAACGACCCGCCCAACACGCTCGACCAACTCGGCCCGCTGCAGGACCGTGACCGCCGAGCGGTAGGTCGCCAGGCCGGCAACCTCGAGTCGGGTCAACCTGGTCTCCGCCTCATCGAGACGGCCCCGGAGACGATCGAGGCTCTGCAGCTCCTGGTTGACGTGGGCAGCGACCTCCATCGGGGAGGCCAGCTCTATCTTCTGACCTGCATAGAACAGTGTCGCCACCTTGCGACCCTCGCTCACGGCGACGACCGGCTTGCCCGTCTGCGCGGCCATCCTCTCCGCCGTTCGATGCCGGGCGCCTGTCTCGTCAGTCGGGATCGTTCCGTCGGGGATGAAATGGACCGCCGCCTCGACGATGGTCGACCACGAGTCGTCCAACACGATCCCCCCGTCCATCTTCGACAACTCGGCGAGACGGGCGGGCGTGAACGTCGCCCCTTTCAATGTGAACCCACCGGAGCTGGCGGCAGCGACCCGGGGCCCATTGCCCAACACAACCAAGCCCCCCTTGCCTTGTTGGATGATGCGCTCGACTGCTCTTCGCATCGGCGTACCCGGGGCGAGGCGCTCGAGAGTCTCGGTTATCGAAAGGCCACCCACGTGCCCAGGCTACTTGATTGCCGGCCGAATTTGCCCTCGACCTTGCCGTTAGTTGCCGGCCGACTTTGCCCTCGACTCACCGCCAGTCATCCGTTGGCTCACGGTCGAATCTCCCTCACTGTCTCGGGCAAACAGACGCCGGTCGGCTGATTTGATGCCGGCCGACTTTGCCCTCGACCCACCCTCAGTCTGCCCCTCAGTAATGTTCATCGCTCCTTCACAGTCTTGGTCAAACAGACGCCGGTCGGCCGGAGCTTCCGCCTCGCAGAGGCCTCGCCCACGCGCTGATACCCTCGAAATATGGATCGTCAGGTCCGCATATGAACCCTGTACGCCCCAATTAGGGGTCAGGACAACCCCGCCTGGCTCAAGGCATCTCTCAGACGCAGGGGTTGGCCACCGATCGGGGCGATGTGTCGCTCCAGACCCATCCGGGCCAGCTCTTCGAGCCTGCGTGTCTCCATCGGGATCGAGCGAACCTCTCCCGCGAGCCCGATCTCCCCCCACGCGGCCAACCTTCCCAGTGAACGATCCGCGTAGGACGACGCCACGGCGAGTGCAATCGCGAGATCACAGCCTGGCTCGTCGATACGCCAGCCTCCCACCACATTCACGTACACCTCTTTGTCGTGAAGGGTGAAGGAGCTGTGACGATCGAGCACGGCGAGCACCTGGTTCACTCGAGTCGGGTCGAGGCCCCGTATCGACCGTCTCGGCTGTGGTTGGTTGGTGGGCGAGACAAGGGCCTGGACTTCAACCAGGATCGACCTCCTGCCCTCGACCGCCGGGTAGATGACCGTTCCCGGGACTTCGGACTCCCAACCGTCGAGAAACACCTTCGATGGGTCGTCGACTTCGGTCAGGCCCTCCGACCGCATGTCGAACATGCCCGAGACGTGGGTAGCGCCAAACCGATTCTTGATGCTGCGCAACACCCTGAACCCACGGTCGGGGTCGCCCTCGAGGTAGAGAACGACGTCGACCATGTGCTCCAGCATCTTGGGCCCGGCCAGTCCACCGTCCTTGGTGACATGACCCACCAGTACCACGGCAATGCCGGTGGTCTTGGCCAACCTCACCAGACGGCTTGCGCTCTCCCTGACCTGGGCAACACCACCGGGCGCGGAGCCGATCTCGGGAACGCCGACGGTTTGGATCGAGTCGATGATCAGCAGCCGTGGCCGCTCACGTTGGGCCAGAGCTACGAGCGCATCGACGTCGTCATCAGAGACGAGGCTGATCGTGTCGTCGTCGATACCGAGACGACCCGCACGGAGTGCAACCTGATCGGCCGACTCCTCGGCGCTGGCGATGAGGATCGATTCCCCGGACTGTGCCATCGCCCCGGCCACCTGGAGAAGGAGGGTCGACTTTCCCACGCCGGGCTCCCCACCCAGCAGAAGGACCGATCCGGCCACGACACCACCACCGAGGACCCGGTCGATCTCGCCCCAACCGGTCGGCTGACGCTCGACACCACGATCCGAAGCCGTTTTGAGCCCGATTGCCTCGGAGGGCTTGGCGGAAGTGCGAGTTGAGCCGACCTCTTCGACCAGCGGCTCGTTGACGCCACATTGCGGGCAAAAACCCATCCATTTGGCCGATCGGTTCCCGCAATTTTCACATCGAAATGCCATTCCAACCATTGCCTTCGGTTATCGATTACGTCGGCGAACCGCGAGAATCAAGACCCCTACCACTGCCACCATGAGGATGGTCGAGGCCGCAACAGAGGCGATCGTCCAGGGCTCATAGCTTCGGATCGCCCACACAAACATGCCGTGGCACAATAACTGTGAAGGAGGGATGTGGCCTCTCGGAAATGTGATCAGTGTGGCGCGACCGTCGCGGCAGATGAGCAGTTCTGCCCGAATTGCGGCTCATTCATCGATCCCCTGACCTCGGGTCCTGCCCCGAGAGGGGACAACGTGATCTCGGTGAACTCCGACGGCAACTATGAGGAGTTCGAGCTTGGCGCGCCCCCACCATCCGAGCGCTCCGGCTCTCGTCAGTCCGGCAGCAGCCGTGAGGTCACCTGCCCCTCCTGCGGGGCGGTAAATCCGGCCAACAACCGCCATTGCCAGGAATGCGGAGCCCGTCTCAGCCAGGGCCCGCTCCCCACCGCACCGAGACCGGCCGTCCAGGCGACCGCCGGCGTTCGGGCAGCCCTCGCCATCAGCGCCCTCCTCATCGCGGTCGTCGTCATCGCTCTGCTCTTCAACATCTTCAACGGGGATCCTGAACCAACCAGCACCACCGCCACCGCCGCCCCGACCAGTACCACCCGCGCCGAGCTGGAACCCATCGACGTACTCCAGGTCGAGTGCAGCCAGGAGGGAATCGGGGCATTCGTCTGTGACAACCTGATCTCGGGAACCGAAGCCGAGTACCAGTTCACCTACGAGGGGATTCCCGAAGGCCAGCCGATCACGATCACCCTGACCTTCATCCAGGCGATGGTGGTCCAGCGCATCGACTGGGTGAATCTGGAAGATCCGGTCAAGTTCG
>CAZRID010000078.1:0-11091 GCA_964600055.1 uncultured Acidimicrobiaceae bacterium | reverse complement strand
TTCCGCAAGAAGAGCCCTCAGATCGTTCGCAAGTCCTCAACGGAAGGGACTGTTGAGGAGCACAAGACCGTCCGCGTCAAAGGACGGAAGGTAGAGGTCACAAGGGTCGAAGGGCGACCAGCCCCGGCCTTCAAGGCCAAAAAGGACAGACGTCATCAGTCCTCCAACAAGGGGGGTGGCAACCACGCCAAGAATGGCCTGGCGACGTCCCGCACCAGGTCGCGGCGGCCGATGGACGACGAGGTCATTGTCCCCGTCGAGACCGGTCGCAAGCAGATGCTGGTCCGGGTTACCCGGGGTCAGACCCAGATGGTGATCCTCGAGGGCCCGGTTCTGGTCGAGCACTACGTCGCCCGGGAGGACTCCGGCTCCGTTGCCGGCAACATCTACCTGGCCAAGGTGCGCAATGTGTTGCCCGGTATGGAGGCAGCGTTCCTCGATTTCGGTGCCCCCAAGAATGGTGTGCTCTATGCCTCGGATGTGGCTTCGGACGGCCGGGGCAACGGCCGCTCCAACCGTCGGATCGAGAGTGTGCTCAAAGAGGGTGATGAGGTTCTGGTCCAGGTGACCAAGGATGCGATGGGCGCCAAGGGCGCACGCCTCACGGGCATGCCCTCGCTGCCTGGCCGTTATCTCGTCCTCGTACCCGAATCGGACAGCGTCGGCATCAGTCGCCGTCTACCAGACGATGACCGGTCGCGTCTTCGGGATGTGATCAACAAGGTCCGTCCCGAGGGCTACGGGGTGATCGTGCGCACAGCTGCCCTTCACGCCAGCGCCGAGGAATTGGCGGCCGACATCTCCCGGCTGCGCAAGATCTGGGACCAGATCCAGGAGGAGTCCAAGACCGGTGGCGCCCCGAGACGGGTCCACGAGGAGCCGGAGCTGTTGATCAAGGTGATCCGGGAGCATTTCACCGCGGACTTCCGCAAGCTGCTGATCGACGACGCCAAGGCTTATGAGACCGTGGTGAGCTACTTGGGCGGGACCGCCCCCGATCTCGTGTCCAAGGTTCAGCATTACAAGGACGAAGTCCCGGTGTTCGAGCGGTATCACATCGACGATCAGTTGAAGAAAGCGCTCGATCGAAAGGTATATCTCCCTTCGGGCGGCCATCTGGTGATGGATCGCACCGAAGCTCTCACAGTCATCGACGTCAACACCGGTAAGTTTGTCGGCTCTTCAACCCTCGAGGACACGGTCTTGCAGAACAACCTGGAGGCCGCCGAAGAGATCGGCCGCCAGCTGCGGCTTCGTGACATTGGCGGGATCATCGTCATCGACTTCATCGATATGGAGACCATCGACAACCAACAGGCAGTCCTCCGACGTCTGAAGGAGACCCTGGCCAAGGACAAGACGAGGACGCAGGTGTTCGAAGTGTCGCACCTCGGGCTGGTCGAGATGACCCGTAAGAACGTGTCGGCCGGTCTTCTGGAGCAGTTCTCGTCGAAATGCGAGGAGTGTGGTGGTCGTGGAATCATCGTCCACGATCACGCGATCGTCGCCGACGACCTCGTGATCGAGGCTGCCGTAGGCGACTTCGAGTAGCCATCGTTATGCGTTTTACGTTCTACGTATTACGTAAGACGTAAAACGTAAAACGCTTGCGCTTGGCGATACGTTTACCCGACCTGTACCATTACGTCCGATTTCCCTTTCCACGAGGTTTAACCATGTACGCCATCATTCGCGCCGGCGGTAAGCAGGCCAAGGTGCAGTCGGGTGATGTGATAGACATCGAGCGTGTCAAAGGCGAGGCGGAGGAGATGACCTTCGCCCCCCTTCTGGTTGTGGACGACAAAGGCAATGCCGTGTCCGACCGTGACCTCCTGGCCAAGGCTTCGGTGACCGCCAAAGTTCTCGGCGAGTCCCAGGGACCGAAGATCGACATCTTCAAGTACAAGAACAAGACCGGCAATCGGCGTCGCCAGGGTCACCGTCAGAAGTACACGAGGATCGAGATCACCGGGATAGAGCTGCCTGGGGCCACTAAGGCCAAATCCAGCAGTGCCAAGCCGACCGCAGCCAAATCGACTGAGACCAAGGCCAGCGCGGCGAAGGCAACTGCTGCCAAGACGACTGAGACGAAGGCGAGCGCGGCGAAGGCGACCGCTGCCAAGACCGCCAAACCGGCCAAGGCCGAATCTTCAGAGGAGGAGTGAAATGTCAAAGACCAAAGCAGGTGGTTCCTCGAAGAACGGTCGCGACTCAACCGCAAAACGGCTGGGCCCGAAGGTCTTCGACGGGGAGTTCGTCAATGCCGGCGCCATCTTGGTTCGCCAGCGTGGCACCAGGATTCACCCGGGTGAGAATGTCGGCAAGGGGAGCGACGACACGTTGTTTGCCACGTCGGCCGGGACCGTTGAATACGGGAGCCGTGCCAACCGGCGTCTCGTGAACGTCCTCCCCGAGTGATCAGATCCCACTAGTGGCCCGTCGCCCGAATAGCTGCGCGGTCTCGCCGGCCCTCGAAGCCGCTGGCGGCGTCCTCGTCCTCAACGCACCTACGGGTGCGCCTTCGTCCTGCGTCCTTGCCAGCGACCCCGAATGACTCGCCGACACCGCGGCATCAATCGGGCGACAGACCACTAGCGCTCGTGTTCGTCGACCGGGTTCGTGTCAACCTCCGCGCCGGAAACGGTGGTGCGGGGGTTGTCTCGTTTGTGAGGGCCAAGGGCAAGCCCAAGGGGAAGCCGACCGGTGGCAACGGCGGTCCGGGAGGATCGATCTTTCTGAAGGCCGACCCTTCGGTGGCAACCCTGCTCCGCTACCAACGGAATCCCCACCACCCCGCCGGCCACGGGACGCATGGGCAGGGTGATCACCGTCATGGTCGTAGTGGTGACGACCTCGTCCTGTCGGTTCCATTGGGCACAGTGGTCTATGACGACCAGGGCCGGATGATCGCCGATCTGGTCGAGGAGGGTCAGGAGGTCGAAGCGGTCAAAGGTGGCCGTGGCGGGCGTGGCAACGCCGCTTTTGTCAACCCATCCAATCGTGCACCGGGAGTGGCCGAGCAGGGTGAGTATGGAAGGGCCCAGTGGTTCATCTTCGAGATGAAGCTCCTGGCCGATGCCGCCCTCATCGGGTTCCCCAATGCCGGCAAATCGACCTTCATCTCCAAGGTGTCCGCGGCCAAGCCGAAGATCGCCGACTACCCGTTTACCACACTCGAGCCGAACCTCGGTGTAGTGAGCTTCGACGGGCGTGAGTTCGTGCTTGCCGACATCCCCGGGCTCATCGAAGGCGCTGCTGAGGGCAAGGGCCTGGGTCATGAGTTCCTTCGTCACGTGGAGCGGGCCCGGGTGCTGGTGGTCCTCCTCGATCCTTCGGAAACACAGGAGAGGCCGCCAAAGGAGCAGCTGGAGATTCTCACCCGTGAAATCGGGGACTACTCATCCGATCTGGCGGCGAGACCGCGGTTGGTCCTCTTGAACAAGGCCGACTTGGGAGAGTTGGATGAGATGGCTGTGTCCTTGGGGGCCTCGCCCGTATCAGCGGTGAGCGGAGAAGGAATACATGAAGCACTCCATGCCATCGCCGATCTCGTTGAAGAGGCCGAGCGGGTGGCTCCGGAGCGAAAGGGATTCGTTCTTCATCGGCCGCTCGGCCCAACGTTCACTGTGCGGCGAGAAGAAGGGGCATGGCGTGTCGAAGGAATCGCCGCAGAGCGCGCCGTCTCCTTCGCCGACCTGACCATGCCAGAGGCGGCCGACATGGCGTCCTGGCGTCTGGCTCGACTCGGTGTCGACCAGTCGCTGCGCGAGGCTGGCGCGGTGGAGGGAGACGAGGTAAGGATCGGGGACATCTCGTTCGAGTTCATCCCGGACCCGGGCGATGAGGACGAGTAGGAGATTCGTTTTACGTTCCACGTTCTACGTTGTACGTAGGAGGAAGAGGCTCGGGGCCTGGTCAGCGTCGTCTCGCGCAATCGACGCACAGCCAAGCGGCAGGGAGCGCTTCAAGTCGAGCCTCCCCGATCTTCTCGCCGCACCGGTCGCAAATCCCGTAGGTGTCGGTTGCGATCTTCTGCACGGCGCGGTCGATGTCAGCGATCGAGGCGGAGATTGATCGCGCGGTCGCAGTGGTGCTCAGCCGCTCCACGGCCTCGGCCGTGCCGTCGCCAACCCGCTTGCCGAATGAGACCGCGGTTCCCTCGGTCGGCGGTTCGATGAGCCGGGCGAGCTCCGCTTCGAGCTCATGCCGGCGTTCCTCGAGCGACCGCCGGACTTCTTCCAGATCTCGAATCGGTGACCCCACAATGACTCACCCATTCTGACTGCAGCACGTCACGTACGCGTGACGCGATGCATTAAGGACGCGGTTCCTCGTCCCCGACCACCCGTAGAATGTCCTTCACTCCAGGGAGAAAGATGAACTTCGAAAGCCCACAGTCGGTTGCCGAGGCCCTCCGCTCGGTTGATTACCTGCCCGACGACCGGATATCACAGGTCGTTTTCCTCGCCGACCGTCTCGACAAGCCGATCCTCGTCGAAGGCCCGGCTGGCGTCGGCAAGACCGAATTGGCCAAGTCTCTGGCCAAGGTCACCGGGCGGGATCTGATCCGGCTCCAGTGCTACGAAGGTCTGGACGAGGCCAAGGCCCTCTACGAGTGGAACTACAAGAAGCAACTCCTCCGCATCCAGGCCGACCGCGAGCATGACTGGGACGAGATCGAGCAAGACATCTTCTCCGAGGCCTTTTTGCTCACCCGCCCACTGCTCGCGGCAATCCGATCCAAGGATCCGGTTGTCCTCCTGATCGACGAGGTCGACCGGGTCGAAGTCGAGACCGAAGCCCTTCTCCTCGAGATTCTCTCCGACTTCCAGGTTTCGATACCCGAATTGGGGACGATCACCGCCGAGACCCAACCAATCGTGGTCCTGACCTCGAACAACACCAGAGAGCTGAGCGAAGCCTTGAAGCGTCGCTGCCTGTTCCTGCACATCGACTACCCCGACGCTGATCGGGAGCAGGAGATCCTGGCCGCCCGGGTCCCCGACCTGTCCGAGCATCTGGCGAGCCAGGTGGCCAAAGTGGCTCGATCGATACGCAGTATGGACCTGAAGAAGGCACCCTCCGTCTCCGAGACGATTGACTGGGCTCGCACCCTGATCGCCCTCTCGGTCGAGGATGTCGACGAGGCGATCCTGGCCGATACGCTCCACGTGCTTCTCAAGTATCAGGTCGACATCGAGAAGGCAGCCAAGGAGCTCACCTCTACCGTGCCGACCTGACGTGCTGGGGATCATCACCGGATTCATCGACGAGCTCCGGGCGGCTGGTGTCCCGGTGTCCATGGTGGAGGCGATCGACGGCATGCGCGCCGTCGAGGTGGTCGACATCGGTGACCGGATCGCGCTACGGGAGACACTTCGGGCCACCCTGATCAAGAATCAGCGCCACGAGGGTGCCTTCGACACCGCGTTCGACGTCTACTTCTCGACCGTGCCCCAGGCGAGCCCGGCTGAGGAGGATCACATCAATGGGGACCTACCCGAACCGCGCCGAACAGACCCGGGAAGCCACTCCGAGCCGCCGCCGTTCGACCTCGATCAGCTGCTCGATTCGCTGCTCCAGGCGCTGGCAGGTCTCGACGAGGCTGGTATCCGGCGCGGGGCACGGACCGCGGTGGACCAACTCGCCGGGATGGAGCCGGGGCGTCCCGTAGGCGGCACTTACTACCTGTACCGGACCCTTCGCCGGCTCGATTTGAAAGAGCTCGAGGATCGGCTGATCGAGGCTCTCATGGAGGACGAGGATCTCTCCGAGTTCGACCGGCGTCTTCTACGTGAGGAGGTCGAGGCTCGTATCGAACGTCTCCGTGAGGAGATACAGGACGAGATCCGGAGAAGACTTGTCGCCGACCGGGGGAGAGACGCTGTCGCTCGCACCCTGCGACGCCCCTTGGTCGAAGACGTGGACCTGATGCATGCAACCACCAAGGATCTTCAGGAGATGGAGGCGGCGATCGGTCCTCTGACCCGCAAGCTGGCGGCCCGTCTGGCGCGCCGGCGCCGGAAGCGGGCCGGGCGGCTCGACTTCCGGAGGACGATGCGCAAGTCCCTTGCCACAGGGGGAGTTCCCGCCGATCCACAGTTCCGTCATCCCCGCCCTCACCGGCCGGAGGTGTGGCTGCTCTGCGATATCAGCGGGTCGATGGCGACCTTCTCCCGATTCACGCTTCAGTTCACCCATGCCATGTCGACCCACTTCTCCAAGCTGCGCTCATTCGCTTTCGTCGACACGATCGACGAGGTGAGTGATTTCTTCGGCCCCGGGATCGACTTCGGGTCCGCCTTGCAGCGAATCACGACGGAGGCCCAGGTTGTGTGGCTTGATGGCCATTCCGACTATGGCAACTCGCTCGAAACCTTCTTCAATCGATACGGGAAACAGCTGACACCGCGAACCACGGTGATTATCACCGGCGACGCCCGGAACAACTATCGACCTCCCCGGGACGGTGTGCTCGCCGACATCGCAAGGGCGTCAAGGGCACTGGTCTGGTTGAACCCCGAGCCCCAGGCCTATTGGGACACGGGTGACTCGGCCATGTCGCACTATGCCGCGCACTGCAACTCGGTACACGAGGTGAGGACACTGAGACAATTGGAGCAGTTCATCGTGGAGCTGACCCTGCCCGGCGGGCGAACCTTCCAGAATGTCTAAACCACCACCACGTGTTTGCCGATGTACTGGCAGGCGCCTTCGTGGGGCGAATTACAGAGGTGATCAGAATGGGCTCGCGGATACTGGTTGTTGAGGACTCGGCCGTCATCAGACGGTTAATCGAAGTCTGCCTCCGCGCCGCCGATCTCGAGATCGTCACCCGCGATGACGGGAAGAGCGGTCTGGCAGCGGTGGGCTCGGAGTCCCCGGACCTCGTAGTGCTCGACATCGGACTCCCCGGGATGGATGGCTGGGAAGTGCTGGACCGCATCCGCAGGGACGAGACGACCAAGAACATCCCGGTCGTCGTGCTCACTGCGCACGCGGAAGAGGAATCACGGCGCAGGGCGAACGAGGGTGGCGCAGACGCCTTCGTGACCAAGCCCTTCCAGCCGAACGACTTCCGGTCGACCGTCCTCTCACTTCTCGAGTAGGGCGGACAGACCCCGTCGAAATTGGATAGATACTCGGCGTTCCGCGCCGTTTTCTGACCCAATTTCGAGTTTGGCCTAGACCGGCTCCTTCTCCATGACCTCGGCGAGACGCTCGGCCAGATCCACGACCCGGTTCGAATAGCCCCACTCGTTGTCGTACCAGGACATCACCTTGACCAGGTTGCCACCGAGCACCTGTGTCCCACCAGCGTCGAAGATCGATGAGTGAGGGTTGCCGATGATGTCGGTGGACACGATGGGGTCCTCGACGTACTCCATGATCCCGGCCATCGGTCCCTCGGCCGCCGCCTTCACGGCAGCATTGACCTCTTCAACCGTGACATCACGTTCGAGCTCGACCACCAGGTCGACGGTCGACCCGTCGGGCACGGGGACACGCATCGCCATCCCGTCCAGTTTGCCGGCCAGACTCGGCACAACCTCGCCGATGGCGGCGGCAGCACCGGTGGTGGTGGGAATGATGTTCTCCGTGGCCGCACGGCTCCGACGCAGATCCTGATGCGGCACATCGGCCAACACCTGGTCATTGGTATAGGCATGGACGGTGGTCATGACCCCCTTGCGGATGCCGAAGTTGTCGTCGAGCACCTTGGCCAGAGGAGCCAGGGAGTTGGTGGTGCAGGAAGCGTTGGAGACGATGATGTCGTCCGGACCGAGCTGGTCGTCGTTGACCCCGAGCACCACAGTCCCGTCGACCTTGTCCTTGGCAGGGACGGTGAGTATCACCCGTTTCGCACCGGCGTCGACGTGCTTCTGCAGCGAGGCACGGTCCCTGAATACCCCGGTCGACTCGATGACGATGTCGACATCGAGATCACTCCAGGGGAGCTTGGACGGGTCACGCTCCATGAGCATGCTCACCTTGTGGGCGCCCACCGTCATGACTCCGTCTTTGACCGCGACCTCCTCCTCGAACCTCCCCATAACCGAGTCGTACTCGAGCAGATAGGCGAGGATGTCGTCGTCGGAGAGGTCGTTGATGGCGACCACGTTCAAACCCGAGTCGGGGCGTGAGGCGATGATCCTGAATACCGCACGCCCGATCCTGCCAAATCCGTTGATTGCGACGTTTGTCATGTTCATTTTCCCCCATTGAGGTAGGCGGCGACACTGGAGGTGACCTCGACCACACGATGGGAATAGCTCCAGCCGTTGTTGAACCAGGTGATCGTCTTCACCAGGGTCCCGCCGGTGACCATCGTGGCCAGGCTGTCATAGATACCGGACTGCGACGCCATCCTCACATCTGAGGAAACAATCGGATCGGCCACATATTCGATGATTCCCTGGTAATTCGTCTCGCAGGCCTTCTTGACCAGAGCATTGATCGACTCGATGTCGGTTTCGCGTTCGACGTCAACAACCATGTCGACGGTCGACCCGTCGACCACTGGCACGTTCAGGGCGACCACCGAGAGCTTTCCTTCCAGCTCGGGGAGGACCTGGGTGATGATCTCGGCCGAGTTGGTCTCCGCGGGGATGATGTTCTCACCGGCGGCCCGGCTCGTCCGATAGGAGTCGGTGGGGACATCGGCCAGCCGTCCGGCATTGGACATCGCCTTGACCACGGTCATGAACGACCGCTTGATCCCGAGCTCGTCGTTGATCGTCTTCAGGATGGGCGCAGCGGCATTCGAGGTGTTGGAGCCGAGGGCGACTTGGTCCACATCGGGCCCGACGATGTCGTCGTTGATTCCCCGCAACAGAAGTGGGATTTCCCCGGGGTTCTCCGGACTGGAGGTGAGGATCACCTTCTTTGCTCCGGCCGCCAGGTGCTTGTCCAGTGACTCCTTGGTCCGATAGCGGCTGGTGGTCTCGAGAACCACGTCGACGCCCAGGTCTCCCCAGTTGGCGTCGCCCGGCTCACGTGCGTTGAGAAAAGCCACCTTCCGATCGCCAAAGGAGAGGGTCCCATCGGCATATGAGACGGGTGTCGGGAACCGACCGTAGAGAGAGTCGTACTTGAGGAGATAGGTCAGCGCCTCGGGGTCGGCGATGTCGCTGATCGCCACCACGTCGAGATCGGCGCGGTCATGGAGGAGCCGCATGACGTTTCTCCCAATCCTTCCGAACCCCATGAGCCCGATCCGGGTCGTTGTCATTGATGAATCCTTTCTGTGCACCTGAAACTAGTGGCCCGCCGCCCGCAAGCTGAGCGTGGCGATACCCCTTGGCGACCGGAACGAATCCCGATACGTTTGGTGACGGGAGGGTGAGATGCTCGTAGGGCTTGTCCTGAGCGCTGTTTGCCTGGTGGCTCCGGTGAACGGCCAGGTAGTGGGGGAGTACGCGCCAATCGGCTCCTACGGGGGCCACTGGGGGATCGACTACGCCGCCGCCGCCGGATCGGGGGTTCAGGCCCCTGCCTCGGGACCGGTGACGTTCGCCGGGTCGGTGGCAGGGATGAGATCGGTGACCATCGAGCCGGTCCCCGGGTTCAAGGTATCGGTTTCTTACTTGTCTGAGATCTCGGTGAGGTCGGGGGAGATCGTCGAGCGGGGTGAGGTCGTGGGGCGAGCCGGGGCGCCGCACGGGAGAGACGGTGTCCATCTCTCAACGCGTATCGACGGCTCTTATGTCGATCCGGAGTCCCAACTCGGCTGTCGCGACACCGACATCACCCGGGCACTGCGGCTGGTCACCCCACCGGCGCCCTATCCTCGCCGTCGTGCGCACAGGGATCCTCGGTGGGACATTCGATCCGATCCACATCGCCCATCTCCACGCCGGGGAGACGGCGTTGTCCCAGGCAGAGCTCGATCGGGTGCTGTTCGTTCCGGCCGGCGACCCATGGCAGAAGACTGACCGGTTCCTGACCCCGGTCCGGCAACGCCTGGAGATGGTGCGCTTGGCCGTGGCCGGTGTCGACGGGTTCGAGGTGGACGAGCGCGAGATCGATCGGGAGGGACCCACCTACACCATCGACACCTTGAATTCCTTCCCGCCGGAAGAGGAGTTGTTCGTGATCGTCGGCGCCGATGCCGCGGTCGGATTTCCCACCTGGCACCGCTGGGAGGAGATCCTCGATCGGGCTGTCATCCTCGTAATGCCCCGGCTCGGGACCGAGATGCCAAAGGTCCGGGAGACCCTGCCCGGAGCGATCCTTTTGAGGATGGCGACCCTCGACATCAGCGCAACCGCAATACGGGAGGCCGCCGCTGTCGGCGGCCCCTATCGGTTCCTGGTGCCGCCCGAGGTATACCCCTACGTCGAGGCGAACCGTCTCTATGCGCAACCCTTATCAGGCGATAGGGTGGGGGCGTCAAAGGACCAGGAGGAATCGCCGTAGGCAACGGAAGAGAACAGGCCCGGGTGGCGGCAGACGCCATCTTCAGCAAAAAGGGCATGGACATTGTGTTGCTCGACGTAGAAGGGCTCTTCGTTCTCTCCGACGTCTTCGTGATCGCCACCGGTACTTCCCGACCCCACGTCCAGTCGCTCGCCGACAATGTCGAGGAAATGATGCGCGAGGAGTTGGGCTTGAAGGCGTTGCGCAGTGAAGGTCGTACCGAGGCGGAATGGATCTTGTTCGACTTCGGGGATGTAATCGTCCATCTGTTTCAGGCGGCCGCCCGGGATTTCTACGGTCTGGAGCGGCTCTGGGCGGATGCGGAGAAGGTCGAGTGGGTGGAGCCGGTGGCCGCCGACGGATGACGATTCAGCGTTGATGGCCGTCTCGCAATAAAATGCCCGTTCCCACCATGGGGCTGTAGCTCAGGTTGGCAGAGCACTTGACTGGCAGTCAAGGGGTCAGGGGTTCAAATCCCCTCAGCTCCACTCCATTTCGCCCGCTGCTTCCGGCCAGGATGCCAATTGTGGTGCCTACTTGCGTCGGCGGGAGGGGCGACTCGATTTCTGTGATGTGGTTGCACCACCCCGGACGCCAAACCGGGTAGGAGACTGGTCTGGATCGGGTCACATGGCGGTGAGGCCCAGGATGTTCCCTTCGGAGTCCTTGAAC
>CAZRID010000077.1:0-11170 GCA_964600055.1 uncultured Acidimicrobiaceae bacterium | reverse complement strand
CGCTTCGCAGGGGGACAACCCATTGTCCCCCTTTCAGAAGGGGTGACCGACCGGGCGCAGCGAGGTCGAGGTGGTTCGGCCCCGGGCTAGCAGTTCAGTCGTGGCGTCCGATCTGACGCTGCGCCACCTGGGCCAGCGCCGAGGAGCGACCGTGCCGTCGTCCCAGTGCATAGGCCAGGGCGACACCGGTGGCGGCGACGGTTCCCATCGCAGTTGCGGCGACTGCGCGTTTCGTCTTCCGGGCGAAGATGACCACCGGCCAGCCACGCTCGTGTGAGATGGCGTCGAGCTCGGAGTCCGGGTTGACCGCGACCGGGTGCCCCACCGCCTCCATCATCGGGAGATCGGAGATGGAGTCGGAGTAGGCGTAGCTTCGCTCGAGGTCGTAGCCGAGATCGGCGGCGATCTTCTCGATTGCCTCGACCTTGCCTGCCCCGTAGACGAAGGGCCCGTCGAGCTCGCCGGTGTAGTGGCCTGCCACCACCCGGCCCTTGGTTCCGATCGCCCCGGTCATCCCCAACGAGCGAGCCAGCGGCTCGACGATCTCATGGGGAGCCGCGGAGACGATCCAGGTGTCACGCCCGGAGTCGTGGTGCATCTTGACCAGCTTGCGGGATTCGGGTCTCACCCTGGCCACCAGCTTGGGAAGCACCGCCGTGCTGACCATCTCGAGGGCGGCCACGGAAGCGCCGGCGATTCGGGTCAGGAAGTCGCCCTTCACGTCGTCGGAAGCGTCACCCTTGTCGCCGAGGATCTTGAAGCTGATGGCGGAGACCGCCCAACGCCCGATATCGGGATTGCTGGCGAGGCCCTGGCGCCAGGCCTCCACACCAAGAGGGAAAGCTGACGCCCCGGAGATCAGAGTCCGGTCGAGGTCGAAGAATGCGGCCGAGCTAGCCATGTGATCAGGATATGCCCACCGCCGCCCAAGGCAACTCCTTCGCCTCGTCGAGCAGCCCGGCCAGCCCGTCCAGGTCGGTCGGTGGGGTCGACGACCAGGGGATGGTGGCAATGTGTGCCCCATACCGTGACGAGAACTCCTCGCGGGCGTCACGCTGGATGACCGTTTCGGCGCTCCAGCGGGCGAAGTTCTGTTCGAGGGCAGCGGAGGTCCCGGGCGGAGCCGTTGCATCGGCCCACTCCTCGGGGAGGATGCGGTTGAACACCACTGCTGCCGGGCTGGAGGCGATCACAGGCAATTCCCGATAGAACCTGATCGCCTCCCGCACCGGCGCCGGGTCGGAGGTCGTGATGACGAAGATGGTCGCGGAGCGAAGGACACGCTCGATCTCCCGGCCTCGTTGGGACACGCCGTCGTAGGTGGTCCTGAGGTCGAGCAGGAACTCGGCTACCCGCTCCAGGAGGTCGGAGCCAAGGATTGTGTCGGCGATTCGCAACACGGGCCGGGCTGCAAGGTTGAAGAAGGCCCGTCGTCCGGGCAGCGGCCCCCCTGTGATCCAACGCAGCAGGCGGCCTCCGACCAGATCGGCCATCTGGGCGGGAGCGGTGAAGAAATCGATCCCACCACCCGACGGGGGAGTGTCGACAACCACCAGGTCCCAAGCCATAGCCTGCACGAAAGTGGCGGCCTGATCGGCGGCTGCATACGACTGTGACGCCGGGAAGTGCTCCGAGGCCGCCCGGAAAAACTCGTTGTCGGCGAGTCGGGTAGCCACTTCGGGCTCGGCATGTCTCATGGCCACTGCACGCCACGAGGCGGTGGCGTCGAGCATGGCCGCCCACAGGTTGGGCTCATCGGCATGCGGCTGTGGCTCGTTGCCCAGCTCCTCGACACCGAGGGCCGAGGCCAGCCGTCGAGCCGGGTCGACAGTAATCACCAGTGTCCGCAGGCCGTTTCGGGCGGCTCTGACTCCGATCGCTGCGGCCACCGTGGTCTTGCCGACGCCGCCGGCGCCGGTGACGAGAAGGGTCCGGGTCATGTGATGGCCTCGAACTCGTCTGCCATGTGCGCGGCCACCTCGCCCGGGGTGAACAACCCATACATATAGGGAAGAGTGTGGTCGGGTGGGAGGTGCTCCAACCAGTGGTGCTGCTCCCGCCAAAGCGATCGATGCAACTCGGCGGCTTCTCCGACCGGGCCCGGAGGCGTGTCGGGATCGGTCAACTCTTCGAGAACGCGATTTGCGATCAGAGTCGGCTTGGCCACCACGTCTTCCTTCGAGATCCATCGCAACGTCTCCTCGGTCTCCGTGACCGGAAGCTCCTCGGGGAGGCTCAAGATGACCAGCTCGGTCAGGTCCGGGTTCCGCAATGTCGCCTGCATGAAATCGGCTTGGGTGCGGATCCGCCCGCTGGGAACCAACTCGGAGATCGTGACCGGGGCCCTGAGGAACGACCCGATCTGACCGGTCGGAGGTGCGTCGGCGATCACGACGTCCCAACGGTCTTCACGCACTTCCCAGATCGCCTTGCCGATCGTGACGATCTCCCTGATCCCTGGAGCCGTGGTGGCGAGTGCGTCGAAGGCGCGGGCCAGGGCGCCGAAGCGGGTTATCCCCTTGATGTTGAGCTGGAGGGAGAGGTATTCGAGCAAGGCGTCGGACCTGACCATCTGCATCGCATGGAGACCGGGACGGACCTCGCGGGGCTCGAACTCGAGAGGTCCGGTCCCGAAGTGGGCGGACAGACCGTCCGACGAGGCCATTTCCATGGCCAGGACCCTGAGCCCTCGACGCTGGGCGAGTAGGGCGAGACCGGCGGCGACGGCGGACTTGCCTACACCTCCCTTTCCCGACACCAGGACGAGACGCTTTTCGAGCACGAGACCTCGGTTCAGCCGGACCCGTCCAGCGGGATGCGGAGGACGAGCTTGCCGTCTTCCACGCTCCACTCGGCGGTTCCGATGAGGGCGTAGTCGGTGTAGTCGGTTTGCGCCTGCTCCACGAACCGCATGCGCTCCTCACCGGCCACAGGGGGGAGGGGGCGGTCTTTAACTGCGGCGGCGCGCTCCTGGAAGCGCAGGAGCATCGCATCGACATCGAATTGGGCCATAGGGGGACGTTATACGTTTTACGTTTTACGTTCTACGAGCTGCCCCGTCGCTGTTCGGCTTTCCGCTCGGAGGCCAGACGCTCCAACTCGACCTCGCTGTAGTCGACGTAGGTCATGGCATCGGCGATGAGGTGATGACCGGCAACCTCGCTGATCGCCCGGTGCATGTCGTGGGCCACCCGGCGATAGGCAGGATGCCCGGCGGCCTGGCTTCGCAGCTCGATCATGTGGAAGGCCTGGCGGGGGTTCATCTCCATGACGAACCGGACGTTGAAGGCGAACGGGACAATGTACTGGGCGACATCGGGTCCCAGGGAATCCCGCACATCCTCGTAGAAGGCGCCCGAGTCGTCCATGATCGATCGCCATGGATCGGCCAGACCCTGTGCTTCGACCTCGTCGGGGAGGTCGAATCCGAGCCTGGTCGAGAAGCGCTGCCACTCCAGGGTCATCAGCCGATGACGCTGCAGGTCCCTGAACGCGCCGATGTCGCAGCTCACATCGAAGCGATATGTGGTCCTCTCCATTGCACGACCCGGTTTGTGACGTCGGTTGGCCCGGTCACCCACCAGGGCTGCGATCAACTCCCCCCGCCTGGCCGGGGTCATGGCGCGGGCGAGGTCGAGCAGCTCACCATCCGGCAGTTCGGATACGGCGTAGAGGGCGGCGGCAGCGATCTTCACCTCGGCATCAGGGTCCCAGTCGGTGAGGGTCACCGACGGACCCGGGTCGGTGGGCGGACCGAGATCCCGGGCGTGACCTTCGAGATCGTTGCGGACCTGCTCGAGGTATTGCGACCAGCGCACCCCGCGGTCGTCCAGATCGACTCTGGTGAGAAAGGAGGGGACGATCTTCCGCAACTCACCCAGCATCATCGACCCGTAGTCCCGAACCTCGGTCAGCGGGTTGGCCTGCATCCTGACCAGAGCCATCTCGTAGGCCTGGCCGGTGCCGTAGATCCCGACGTTGGACAGCGTCGAAACCGGGAGGAGGCCTCGCACCGTGTCACAGGCCTTGGCTCGGATCGTTGAAGTCCACACCGTCTTGGAGTCGTCCTCGCCCCTCGGGTACAACTCCTCGTAGTAGGTGGTCATCCGGGAGACCATGTCCGAATAGGTGTCGAAGACGCGTTCCATATGCCGCAGGTAGCGCTCTGCGTGTCCCGATGCCGCGATCTCGTCGGGCACGAAGTAGCGGTAGCGATCCCCGATTCGAGCGTCATAGCGGATGTAACGGGTCGACTGCTCGAGGTAAGCGGCGAGACGCCCCCATTCGAGGACCTTGGTCAGCAGGTTCGACGCCTGCTCACAGGCGAGGTGGGCTCCTCCGAGCTGGGCGACCGAGTCGTCGCCGTAGTCGAAGAAGATCCGCTGATAGAGCTGTTCCGCCTTCCGGATTGCGACCAGAGGTTCGTCGTCGACGGCGAGGGCGATGGTGTCGATTCCCGACTCGGGGTCGTTCACGAATTCGTCGAGGAAGAGTCGTCGCAGTGATTTGGCCGAACGGGAGTACCTGGCAAAGAGCGCCCCCTTGACCACCTCGGGGAGGTTGATGAGCCCGAACACGGGAAGGTCGAGGTTGGTGAAGAATCGGCGTAGGACCGCTTCCTCCTCGCCGGTGAACTGTTCTTGGTGGTAGGCCGACACGGGTCGGCGATTGTATGCCTGGATCGGAACCGAGTCCGGTTACCGTTTCGTTGCTGTGGCAGTGTTCCTGATACGTCTCGCAGTCGTTGTGCTTTCGGCAACGGCAATCGGTATCGCTCTCGTCCCGATCCTCGTCCTCATCGACCTCCTCGATGGGGGATCGGGGTGGGGCCTGTGCCCCGATGGCCTCCAGGCCTGTGCCAATCCCTACACCACCGCAGCCGAGTTCGGCTTGATCCTCACCATCGGCCTGTTTCTCTCGGTGCTCGGGATCCGCCTGCTGATGAAGCTTGCCCGGCGTCTGAGGTCCGACGACTACCAGGTGACTCAATGAGCCGGAGAGACGGCCTCGGCCTCGACTGAGGCTTGGTCCTGCTGCTTGGTCACCACGATGAAGATGGCGACCAGGATCAACCCGGCGCCCGCCCAACCCGCGAGGCTCAGGCGCTCTCCGAGCACGATCCACGCCGTGGCTACGGCGAAGGCCGGCTCGGCGGCCAGCACCACCGCCGCGGTTGTGGCACCCACCACCGTCTGAGACCAGATCTGGAGGACGAAGCATCCGGCGCTGGCGCCGAGCCCGGTGAGGAGGAGGGCGCCCCAAACCGACGGATCGGGGATGTTCTGGACTTCGAGCATCAGCGACAGAGCAAAGGCGAGGACCGAGGTGACCGCGAGTTGAACGGTGGTGAAAGGAACCACGGGGTGGTGTCGGGCGAAACGGGAAAGGGCCACGATGTGGAAGGCGAAGGCCACGGCGCAGCCAAGGGTGAGGAGATCTCCCTGTTCGAGCCGGAAGCCGTCGGTGTCGGTGAGAAGGACGAGCCCGATGAAGGAGAGGGCGGCCGCCCCGACGCTCCACCAGCCCGGAGTCCTCCTGGCGAAGAGCGAAGCCAGGAACGGCGTGATCACGACGTAGAGGCCAGTAATGAGAGCCGAGTTGCTGGCGCTGGTCTCGGCGAGACCTGTCGTCTGGAGTGCGTAACCGGCGAACAGGGCAACACCCGAGATCGTCCCGTGGAGCCAGATCTTCCGGCCGCGGGGGATGGCGAAGACCGAGAGGAGCAGGGCCCCAAGCAGGAACCTCCAAGCGACGAAGGAGATCGGGGGAATCCGCTCGATGGCCGACTTGACGACCACGAAGGTGGCCCCAAAGACAAACGAAGCTGCGAGCAGTGCCAGGATGGCCCGGCTTCGGTCGGTTCTGAACATGAAGGATGGGAGAGTAGGGGCGCGAGTCCTAAGAGTCCCCCTCCCGGCTGGCGCCGGACTCCCCGCTGCGGGGGGAGAAATTCAGATCCCCCCTCCCGGCTGGCGCCGGACTCCCCCCTGCGGGGGGAGAAACAGCGGATACCGCGTTTCCGCCCCCGAAGGGGGAGGTGGCCCGTCAGGGCCGGAGGGGGTTCTTCGTCCCAATACAGTGCCATCCATGGCGTTGACACGAGCCGACGGATCGATCCCGACCCGCGCCGAGAAGGGGAAGGGGCGCTCGGTCCTCAATCGGCTGCTCAGGCGGTACCCGACCATCGGCACCGCTCTGGACTACGAGTCCCCCTACCACCTGCTCGTGGTCACGGTGCTGTCGGCGCAGACCACCGACGAGAACGTGAACAAGGTGGCACCGGTCCTCTTCCAGCATTACCCGACACCGACCGATCTCGCCGAGGCCAATCCCGAGGATGTCGAGAAGATCGTCTACTCCACGGGCTTCTTTCGGCAAAAGACAAAGTCGATCATCAAGCTGGCCCAGGGGATCGAGGAGCTCTTTGGTGGCGAGGTCCCGATGGACCTCGACGAATTGGTGAAGCTGCCCGGAGTGGGGCGGAAGACGGCCAGCGTGGTCCTGGCCGAGGTATGGGGTGTGCCGGCGATCGCCGTTGACACCCACGTCAAGCGGGTGACACGGAGACTCGGACTGACCTCGGCCACCGATCCGGTCAAGATCGAGAAGGACCTCAAGGCACTGTTCCCAAAGAGCACCTGGTCGGGGCTTTCGATGCGGTTCATCCAGTTCGGTCGGGAGATCTGTGATGCACGACGGCCACTGTGTGGTCAGTGCGAGTTGTTCGGTCTTTGCGAATGGCCTGATCGCTACTTGATGGCGGGCAAGGTCCCCCGGCAGTGACCCTTCCCAGGGTCGACAACCGGGCGATCCTCCGGCTTGCCCTGCCGGCGCTCGGCGCCCTGGCCATCGACCCGCTCCTGACTCTGACCGACACCGTATTTGTCGCCAGACTCGGGGTCACCGAGTTGGCGGCGCTCGGTGTCGACACGGCGATCCTCACCTTCGCCTTCTTCGGTTTCAACTTCCTCGCATACGTGACAACGCCTCTCGTCGCACAGGCATTGGGTGGCGGCAACCCGGCAAGGGCACGGAGGCTGGTGGGCGACGCCCTCCTCCTGGCCGTTGTCCTCGGACTTCTGACGATGGTCGTGCTCGAGATCCTCGCTCCGTGGTTCATCGACCTGATGGGTGCCGGGGAGGAGGTCGCCGGTCCGGCCGTGTCCTATCTGCGAATCAGGGCGATTGCCACTCCCGCCGTGCTGATCGTGACCACCGGGCATGGCGCTTTTCGCGGGTATCAGGACACGAGGACACCGCTCCTGGTGGCGCTCGGGGTCAACCTCATCAACGTGGTCCTCGATCCGCTGCTGATCTTCGGCGCCGGGTGGGGGGTGGAGGGCGCGGCGATCGCCACGGTCATCGCCCAATACGTCGGCGCTATTTGGTTCGTGCGTCTGATCAGGGCCCGGAACATGGCCGACCGGCCGGCTGGTCTGCGTGAGGCGATCCCGACGGTCCTCGCCCTGGCGAGGAACGGGATCCTTGTGTCGATCCGCACCGCATTCCTGCTTCTGGCGTTGACATTCGCCGCGGCGACGGCAACCCGTATCGGTACCGCAGAGATCGCGGCCCATCAGGTGGTGATGCAGGTGTGGCTCCTGGCGGCCATGGTGGCCGACGCCTTTGCCATCGCCGCCCAGGCCATGGTCGGTGATGCAGTGGGCGCCCGTGACATCGCCGGAGCCGATCGGCTGTCGTATCGGCTGCTCGCCTGGGGAGGCATCACCGGGCTCGTGCTCATGACAGCATTTTTCGTCGGAGGCTCGTTGCTTGCATATCTGGTCGATGACCCTGCAGTGGCAGACCTGACGGTCTCGGCGGGGAACGTCGCCGGTTGGATGATGCCGATCGCGGCGCCGCTGTTCGTGGCCGACGGGATCTTCTTCGGGCTTCTCGCCCTGGGGACTGTGATCGCTTCTACCGCATTTGGAGCGGTGGTGCTCGTGTTGCTGATCAGCACGACCCCGCTCGGCGAGTCCCTGGACGGGATCTGGTGGGCGATCGCAGCGATGCTGGTGGCCAGGAGCCTGGTCTATGTGCTCACCTATCGACGGGCGGTGAAGGCGGCAGTGAGATCCTGACCACGTGTCTCCGGGAGGAGAAGGGTCAGGAATGCCGCGATGGCCATCCCTACCCCGAGAAGGGTGACTGTCTGGGAGAGACCGAACCTGTCGATCGTGAAGATCCCGAGGATCAACCCACCTGCCGAGCCTGCCAAACCAAAGTTGGTGGCCGCGGTGTTGGCGCTGGCCCTGAGACCGGTAGGGAACAGCTCGGCCCGGTGCGAGCCCCCAGCGGGGACGAAGGCGAAGGTGCCGAATGAGGAAACCATGACTCCAACCACAAGGAGCGGAATCGACTCGGTCCAATAGATGACCAGGCCCCCGCCAAGAGCAAGGAGAAGGCTGATCACCGTGGTCCTTCGTCTGCCCCAGGCGTCGGCGAGGTGCCCCCCGACGAAGAAGCCGAGACCTCCAAGGGTGCCTCCGAGCAGAGCGATGATCACCGTCGACCCTGTTGAAAGCTCGAGTTGCTCGATCATTCGCGTGGTGGAGAAGGCCAGGGCCACCGCCGAGAAGGCCGACACCAGGAGTCCGATGATTGCGACGATCCAGAACCGCCCTGCCCATTCCCCGGTCGCCAGGTCGCGCCAATGCCGTTGGTCGTGCTCCTCGATGAAGATGTGGCTCTCCGGAACGTTGCGGATCAGGAAGGGAAGGACGAGAAAGCCGAGCCCGATCATGAGATGCGGTATCCGCCAGCTGTTCCCGCCACCGTCGGCGAGGGGAAGCGTCATCAAGGCGAGGCCTCCACCGAAGGAGACCGCCGCACCGTAGAAAGAGATGGCATAGGCACGTATTGTCGGGGCGACCTGCTCCGCCAGCAGGACTATGGCCAGACCCGACATGGCCGCAGTGCCGGTGCGGAGGATGGCTTGGGCGGTTCCGAACTGCCACGCCTCCATCGCGAGCCCGGCCAGGGTTCCCCCGGCGATGACCAGGGTCATCGACCAGAGGAATGGCCGCCGACGCCCGCGATGATCCCCGATCCAACCCAGTGGAAGAGCGGCGAATGCGGCCAGCCTCGCGATTCCGAGGAGGAGGCTCATCTCGCCTTCGCTCAACCCGAGCCCGGCCCGGGTGAAGGGCAGGGTGGCGGAAGCCTGGGCCTGCGCGAACCCCTGGACGACGCCTGCCGCCCAGATGATGAAGACGATCCTCCGGTCGGCCTGGCTGAAACGATCCACCGGGAGCAACGGGTCGATCGCACGTCGCATCCACGGAGCCACGAGTCGAGGGTAGGGCGACACGCGTGCGATCATCACAAGACTTCGGCCTCTTCCCCGGAAAACCAAAGTGTTCGAGAACGTCGACTCCGCCGCCTACATCGTCCAGATCCTGATCGCCTTCGGGGCCGGGGTCATATCGTTTGTGTCCCCATGCGTCCTGCCCTTGCTTCCCGGGTATCTCTCGATGATGTCGGGTTACTCGGCCAGCCAGCTCGAAGCGGGGGAGGTCTCGACCGGCCGGATGCTGCGGGTGATCCTGCTGTTCATTGCCGGGTTCACGGTCGTGTTCGCCGCTTTGGGAGCGGCGGCCAGCGGTCTCGGTCAGTTTCTGGCCCGGAACCTCGGCACACTCACCCGAATGGCGGGGTTGGTGATCATCGTCTTCGGTGTGCTCATGGTGGCGATGGCCGTCTCCAATCGCGGGCTGCTCGCCGCCTTCAACCAGGAGCGACGGGTAGATGTGCGACCCTCCCGCCTCGGGAGCTGGGCGCCTCCAGTGATGGGCGCCGCGTTCGGCTTCGGATGGACACCGTGCATCGGCCCGGTGCTGACCGTCATCCTGGCCACTGCCGCAACCCAGGAGACAGTGGGCCGGGGAGTGCTGTTATTGATCGCATACTCGCTCGGGCTGGGGGTCCCGTTCCTGCTGGCCGGGCTCGGCCTGTTCAAGATCTTCGGGCGGATCAAGCCCTACCTGCGACCGATAAATATCGCGTCCGGCGTGTTGTTGACCCTCTTTGGGGTGGTCATGATCACCGGCAACCTGGGAACGATCTCCGCCTGGTTCTCGAGGATCTTTCTCTCGGTTCCGTTCCTGAACGACCTGGCCACGGTGTGACATGACGTTCGACCAACCCTTCCTGGCGCCGGTCTCTCCCGAGCTGGTCTGGTTCACCGGTCCCGACGCAGTTCGCTTTCTCAACGACCTGATCAGCCAGGAGATCGGGACCGCCGAGCCCGGCGAGGTGAGGCGGTCGTTTCTGCTCACACCACAGGGCAAGCTCGACCATCTCTTCTGGGTGTTGCGTGGTGACGAGGAGGTCGGGCTGGTGGTCGACGCCGGTAGGGGTGAGGACCTTGCTGCCAAGCTCGGTCGTTACCGGATCCGGGTCAAGGTCGAGATCGAGCCGTCCGAGTCGGATGTGTGGCTGGTTGTAGGGCCCTTCGAGCAGGTGCCGGGGCGCTGGACTGGTGAACGGTCGGCCCTGGTGGCCGATGTCTCCTGGCCGAATGTGACCCGAACCCTGGTGGTAGGGGAGAAGCCCGACCTGGCGCTGATGGAGCCCGAGTCCTACGAGTTGCTCCGGATCGAAGCCGGTGAGCCGTTGATGGGAGTGGACGTGACCGACTCGACCATTCCCCAGGAGACGGGACTGGTGCCTGAGTCCATCTCGTTCAACAAGGGGTGCTTTCTCGGTCAGGAACTGGTGGCCCGTCTCGACAGTCGTGGAGGGAGGGTCAACCATCATTTGCGGATCCTCCGCTTCGAGGGAGATTCGCCCGCAGTGGGGGCAGAGGTCTTCAAGGACGGGGAGACGGTCGGTGTCCTCACCTCGGCTGCCGGAGGCGCAGGATTGTCCCTGCTCCGACGTGGCGTGGAGCCGGGCGACATGGTGACGGTGGACGATCGGGAGGCGGTGGTGGAGCCGGTGCCCGGGGGTTGACCCGGATGGAACGGGTCACGGAGGGTCGGGTCCGGTGGTGTAGGTGTGGCCGAGTGGGCTGGTCAGCTGGTAGATGCCGGGTCTGAGTTGTCTGACTTTCCAGCCTTTGTGTTTGATGACGTGGTCGTGACGGCAGAACGGGGCGAGATTCTCGGCGTCGGTGGGCCCGCCTTCTGACCAGGCGTGATTGTGGTCGAGGTCACAGTCGACGGCG
>CAZRID010000076.1:0-11182 GCA_964600055.1 uncultured Acidimicrobiaceae bacterium | reverse complement strand
AGGTGTCGTTCAGCGTCGTCAAGATCGTGCCGGGCGTACCGGACGTGACACGCGACTATGCGAGGTTCACCGATGTGATCGACGACACGATCGACGCCCGAGTGTTTCTAGGCATACATTTCCGGGCGCCCGATGTTCAGGGTGCAGAGATCGGCGAGGACGTCGCCAACTTGCTCGATAGGCACTTCCTCGAGCCGGTGAAATAGTCCACCCTCCCGGGCGGGCCGGTTGTCAAGCCGGCTCGCTCGGGAATGGGGTTTCGGTCTGTTCTGATGGAGGTCTGACCGGACTGGGTTTCGTCTTGGCTTTCGCGTTTGCCCTCGGTTTCTGGATGATCAGGAGAGATCGATTGGCACCCGATCAGGGCATGCCGGCGCAGCCGCAAGACGTCTTGGATCGCTAGTCGGCCGGGCTCTCTGCAAGGAGAGAGACCTGGGGGGTAGCCGGCACCGGTAGCCGGCCGACTGTGACCATCGTGATGTCGTCTTCTTGGTCCCATTCTGAGCCAACGAATCGACCATGGATGTCGAGCGTCGTGTTGAGAAGGTCGCCGTCGGCCTCACTCAGCGCTTGGCGCAGGCGTTCGGTGCCGAACATGTTCCCGTCGGGTGCGTGAGCCTCGGCGAGCCCGTCGCTCGTCAACACCAGACTGTCGCCAGGTAGGAGTTGGCCCTCGACCTCCTCATAGACCATGTCGGGCATCAATCCCAAGGGCATTCCGCGGGCCATGATCTCCACGATGGAACTGCCACATTGCTTGTAGGGAAGGTTGTGCCCTGCATTTGCCAGGGTCAACAGGCCGGTCAGGGGCTCGATGACGACCAGCAGACATGTCACGAACATCCCGGGAGGTATGTCGGGATGGATCCGATCGTTGACCTCGGCCAGAACTTCACCAGGCCGTCGCCCGCTGGCGGCGGAGACTCGCAACAGGGTTCGACAGGTGGCCATGACCAAGGCAGCCGGGATGCCCTTGTCGCTCACGTCCCCGATCACCACGGCGAGACGCCCGTCAGATAGCTCCAGCCAGTCGTAGAAGTCGCCTCCGACCTCCCGGGCCGGGCGATAGCAGGCGCCGAACGCCCAGCCTTCCAGACCGGGAAACCCATGTGGCAACAAGCCTTGCTGGATCTTCCGGGCCAACTCGAGCTCATTGGCAGCGCGCTCCCTGCCCTCCGCCTCCCTTTCCCTGACCCTGACTTCATATGCAAGCTGGAGCGCCGGGCCCGCCGATTGCGCCAATCGGTCGAGGAGCTCGAGGTCGAGAGCCGAGTATCTGGAGTCGGAGGCCCGCTGCCCTAGATCGAGGACACCGGTCAGAGACCCTCCCGCTACCAGTGGGACCAGCACCGCCGTTCCGTTCGATTTGAACGGTTCCAGACCCGGGCTCGTGGCCATCCCGGCGAGGTCGAGAGCCGCCCCCGAGGCAAGTGCCGCTTCGGTGTCTACGGAGAAGGGCCCCAGATGGAGTTCCACGGATTTGGGGCGCAGTGCTTGCTGAACCACCGAGACCAGCTCCGACTCGAGGGTTCCCGGGTCGACGAGACGGGCCGCCTCCCCGGCGAATCTGTCGATCACCCGACGAGCGTCGTATCGCTCGCGATAGAACCGCCGGTCAACGGCCCGCTGCACCCTCTTTCGAAGCGGTTGGAACGCCAGAACCAGGATCGTTCCGAGCGCAACCCCCGCCGGACCGGCCGCCCAGCCACCAATCGCCGTCGTGAGAGGCACACCGGCCACGAAGGCGACCCCCATGACCACGGCCAGGAAGAGGATGCCGACCAGTGAGGTCACTGTCCCATAGACCAGGGCCCGGTTGATCAGGAGGTCGAAGTCGAAGAGACGGTGCCGGATGATGGCAACCGAGACAGATACCGGGAACATGAACACGGCCACCGTCAACAACAAAAGGAGATTGAGTGCATAGGCCGCACGTAGCCGGGGCGTGACCACCACAAGATCGAGAGCGCCAGGAGTGAGCTCCGGTTGCAAGACCCAGAGGAGCAGGAATGCGCCCAGAGCCGCTATCAGTGACACGACCACAGGCTTGGCCGCCCGCGCGAGCGGAGTTCGGCGTCGGCCGACGATTTGGGCAGCGATGGCGGTCGACGGCAGTCCGACCAGCCAAATGACCTGGAGGGCGCTGGGCCAGGCTCTCGGATCGAGAGGACTGGAGGGAAAAGCCAGGGCGAAGACTCCGCTGAGGGCAGCAGTCCCGACCAACCATCTGGTCCAGCTCGGGGTCCATCGACCATCCGGGAACGTCGCCAGGAAGGCAAGGGATGCGACTCCCGCCAACGATCCCCAGAATCCAATCAGGGTGGAGGGCGTGATCGAGCCAACAACGAGGGCGATGGTCGAGCCCGCAGGGAGGAGGTTCAAGGGCGCAAACAGACTCGCACCCAGGGCGGCCAGGGTGACTGCGGCCAAAGGTGCCAGGTTCGACGCGTCCCGGCGCCCGATGAGGAGCAGGGCAAGCCCGAGGAACAACGCCATCCCCACGAGATGGAGAGCACGCTGTGCCAAGACCACAATATTCGGTTCGAAGAGCACCCCGAGCTCGCTTTCGATTTGCGGATCCACCGCACTAGGGCCCTGGGCGATGAGACCGGTCACCGGGTCTCCGAGCAGTGGGACGATCGACGCAAGCGTGACCACCGTCACCATCAATACGACCGCAATGCCGATCGATCGCGGCACCATCACCTGACGCCTGGGAAGGCTCGTCAACCGCCCACCGCCAGTTCCTGCAGCTGCGCCACGTCCTGAGCGGTGAGCGGTGTCACGTCTCTGACTGTTGATGCCATTTCCGGTCCGGGGCCTATGTTCCGGACCTCAATTTGCCCGGTGGGACCACCAAGGGCGGGGTCGATCCGGTGACATCCGGCACAGTCGGTCCGGCCTCCCCAGCACGGTTCTTCCTCACACACTCGGGCAAAATCGTGTGACGGTGACGGCGCGCCCGCGATGCCCGAGCCATGGCACTCGAGACATGTGGATCGGTCGACATCGGACGCTGTGAGCTCGGGTTGATTCGGATTGGGTCGATGGGGGAC
Source organism: uncultured Acidimicrobiaceae bacterium (assembly GCA_964600055.1). Classification (GTDB taxonomy): domain Bacteria; phylum Actinomycetota; class Acidimicrobiia; order Spongiisociales; family ZC4RG35; genus JARDZU01. The sequence continues at coordinate 8,126 of CAZRID010000076.1, read as the reverse complement.
ATTGGGCGGTGAGTCGATGCTGCTCCAAACCGTGGAGGCGATCAGGGCAACCGGGACGAGCATGGCCATCCCGAGGATCGCCACGACACGGCGTCGACCAGTCTTCTTGGGCGGACGATCGAAGAGCGCAAGACCGAGAAGCCAGGCTGCGGCCCAAATTATTAGACCCCATGCGTAGAACGGGGTGTGGGACGAGGCATCGTAAGGGAAGACGAGACTCACCAACCCGTATCCACCGGCCGCCCCGGCAAGGCTCAGGGCCACCACCTTGTATCCGGTCACCCGGAAGGCGACCAAACCCGCCAGCACCAGCAATACGATCACGAAAGCCGCCATGGCCGACCAGTGGGTTGTGTGATTTTGCGCCTCGGTCAGCGCACGCGCCACCTGTCCTCCTGCCTCCCTCAGGAACGGAAGCCCGGCGCCTACCAGCATCAGGACTGCCCACCACCAGACCGGTCCGGACCGGAGGGGAGCGTCGCGTGGCCGGAAAACGAGGATGCCGACGAGGGGCACGAGAAAGAGGAGCAGACCCGGATCCCAGGCGACCGTCAGGCCCACGGTGATCCAGAGCGTCAAGATGACCGCGGCCAGCTGAATGAGCCCGGCCCGATTTCGCTTCGGGTTCAACAGTTGGGTGACGGCGCCTACGAGGGCCAGGCTGAACAAGATTCCGAACACGACCTCGTGCAGTCGATGGGAGACGTCGGAGGCAGCCTCCGTGTCGCGATACGCCTCGGTGAGCCAACCCAGAACGACCAGGTTTGCCGGAGAGAGCAGCACCAGCACCACGATCATCGTCCACACCGACGTCCGAAAATAGGGCTCTAGGGAGCGCCCGACCGGGATATCTCGATCTGACCCGGGGTCAGCCTCGACGGGGGTCGTCTCAGATGGCGGTCCGCTGGTCACCTACTACAGACGAACTGGGTCGTTCGAAGGGTGACACCTGGCATCGGATCTCTCGGTATTCAGCGACGCGCTGTTGATCGGAGCGGCGGCTCAGCCGTCTGCGACGGTGAGCGTTCCCTCCATGCCCGCATCGAAATGGGTCTCGATGGCGCAAATAACCTGATATGTGCCCGCAGCCGGCGCGTCGAAGGTCAGAGTCTTGGTGGCGCCAGCTTCAACCTCGTCTTCGACATAGACGAAGTCGGCCAGAAGCTCTTCTTCGGTCTCGGGTAGATCTGCCTCGGTTTCGATGTTCACTCCGGGTTGCAGCAGCACCCATTCGTGGAGGACCGATCCTTCATTGGTGATGTCAATGGTGATCTCCTCACCGGCCGGAACCGTCCACGAATTTGGCGAGAATTGGAAATCCGAAGCCGTGACATCGAGGCTGGTGCTTGCATCGCCTCCGCTATCGCATGCAGCCGTCACCATTGCCAGGACGGCCAGTGCCGTCATTCCGATCATTGGTCGTTGTCGTCTCGTATTGCGCCCCTTTCGTCGGTCCGTCTCCTCACACATGCCGTCTCGGATGCTGACCAAACCTACTACTCGACGGATGAGGGTCATCCGTCAACACCGGAATAGTCTCAAGGAATGGTTGCCTTTCCACCTGACCGGCCGCCGATGACCCAGCCCAGCCCCTGGTGGCGCAACGCGGTAGTCTACCAGGTGTATCTGCGCTCATTCGCCGACGGCAACGGTGACGGCATCGGGGACATCCCCGGTCTCAGGTCGCGTCTTCCTTATCTACGCGCCCTTGGGGTCGATGCTGTCTGGGTCAATCCCTGGTACGCGTCGCCCCTGAACGACGGGGGATATGACGTCGCCGACTATCGCAGAATCGATCCCGGGTTCGGGACCCTCGAGGAGGCCATGGAGCTGTTCGGGGAGGCGGATCGACTGGGCCTGAAGGTGATAGTCGATCTGGTGCCCAACCACACGTCCTCGGAGCATGTCTGGTTTCAGGAGACGCTGGCATCACCGTCGGGCAGCCCGGCTCGAGGTCGATATCATTTTCGACCCGGTCGAGGGCGCGGGGGCGATCAGCCACCCAGTGATTGGCAGAGTGTGTTTGGCGGACCGGCGTGGAGCCGGGTGCCCGACGGCGATTGGTACCTGCATCTGTTCGATGCCAGCCAGCCCGATCTCAACTGGGCCAACCCCGAGGTTCGTGCCGAGTTCGTCGACATCTTGCGCTTCTGGCTCGATCGTGGCGCCGCCGGTTTTCGGGTTGACGTGGCGAATGCCCTTACCAAGGACCCTGATTATCGCGATCTCGGATACGAGGAGGAGCCTCTCTCCGCCGTCGGCGGAGACGGCCATCCCTACTTGGACCGGCCCGATCTCCATGAGATCGTCCGGGAATGGAGAGCGGTCGTTGACGGGTACCCGGGAGCCGTGCTTGTGGCCGAGGCTTGGGTCAGGAACTGGGACCGTCTGGCCGAGTATCTGCGCTCCGATGAGTACCACCAGGCGTTCGACTTTCTCTTTCTCCAGGCCCGATGGGAGTGCGACGACGTGAGGACGAGGATCGCCGACGCCCTGGCCGGAGCCGCCAGCGTGGGATCAGTCCCCACCTGGGTCCTGTCCAACCACGACGTCGTGCGACACCCGACCCGCTATGGGCTTCCCCAGGACATCGATGCACGACGTTGGCTGCTAGACGGTGATCGCGGGCTGCTCGATCTCGAGCTCGGGTTGAGTAGGGCCCTGGCGGCAGCGCTTCTCATGCTGGCGCTTCCCGGATCCGTCTATCTCTACCAGGGCGAGGAGCTTGGCTTGCCGGAGGTCGACGACCTTCCTGTCGACGTGTTGGACGACCCGATCTGGGAGCGGTCGGACCACACGATCAAGGGGCGAGACGGGAGCCGGGTGCCTATCCCGTGGACCCGGTCCGGTCGCTCGTTCGGATTTGGTGGTGATGGTGGATGGTTGCCCCAGCCACCGGACTGGGGTGGGATTTCGGTCGAGGCCCAAGAAGGAGTCGACGGCTCCACCCTCGAGCTCTACCGGACCGCGCTGACTCTCCGCCGAGGGTGGATGGATGAGGACGAGAACCTCGAGTGGCTCGATCTCGGGCAGCAGGTACTTGCTTTCACAAGGGGAAGTGGAGTGGTCGTCCTGGTCAACTTCGGCCGTGAGCCCGTGGTCATCCCTGAGGGCCAGGTTCTGCTCGCCAGCGGCGACATCGTCGACGGTCTTCTGCCCGAGGACACCGCGGTTTGGATTCGCCCCGCGCCCTCATGACGCGTTCGAGCGGCGGATCCTGGCGACCCGCCGCTCGAACGATTGATCGGTCTTGTCTAGCTCAGGACGTCGGCTCCCAACTTGCGGTCAGCCCACGCAGACTGGCCGTCGCGTCAGGTGACGCATCGACCGTCTCGGCGGCGCACAGCACATAGGTCGTGTCGGCGGTCACCACATCGGAACCGGTCAACGCGAGCGTCGTGGCCTCGCTGGTCCCCTCAGTGTTGATGGCGCCGATCCACGCCGCGGCACCAACCACGGTTCCGGTGCAGCTGTCGCGGGCGATGATGACCTGGTAGGTCCCATCGGTTGCAGTCGGCTTGGCCAGGGTGGCATGACCATTGAGCACCACCGACGCCTCCGCCGTGGGCGTCACCTGGAGCGTCAACAACTCCACATACGTCAGGCCGGTGGTGGTGATGGTGTCTGTGGCGTCGTTGACGTTCACCCCGGCGCTGCCCTGGGTCTGGGCAAAGCGCCGCATGAACGACGACATCTGCTCACGGGTCACGTTGTCCGTCGGGCAGAACTCGGTGTTCGCCGGCGGGTTACACCCAACCGTGACCCCGTTGCTCTTCATCCACTCGATCGAACCGTGAAACTCGTTCGAGTCGGGTACGTCATTGAACGAATGGGCTGCAAACACCGCGATTGGCACCGCGGTCACCAGGGCTACAGCACCGGCGATCGTCCACACCAAACGGCGAAAGCGACCTGAATACGTTTCGGACATAGATTCCTCCTTGTCGGCAGGCCGGACCTTCCTGAAGCGTCCCGACCTGGATCTAGTTGCCGCGTACCCCTCGTTTGCGAACTTGAAACATCGGCTCCGGCATTCCGGCTTCCCTGTTCGGCGACATTCCTTAACAAGCGGCAAACGCGTTTGAAACATCTCGGCTTCAAAGTTTCGGCGGGCATTGGAGATCCGAGAGGAGGATTGGGACTGTGAGTGAAGGAACGATCGCCTGGCTTCTGACCAGCTCAGCGTTGGTGCTGTTCATGACGCCGGGTTTGGCTCTGTTCTAGGAGGCATGGTGAGGTCGAAGAACGTCCTAAACATGTTGATGAAGAACTTCGTCACGATCGCCATCGTGACTGTGATTTTGGAGCCTCATCGGGTACACGCTGTCTTTTGGCACCGACCTGGGTGGAGGCCTCATCGGAGGTCTCGATTTTCTCGGGTTGAACGGAGTCGAAGGCGACGCACTCCTGTTCATGGTGTTTCAGATGATGTTCGCCATCATCACTCCCGCCCTGATCTCTGGCGCGGTGGCCGAGCGCATGAAGTTTTCTGCCTGGGTGTTGTTCACCACGTTGTGGGCCCTGATCGTCTACCCGATCGTGGCGCACTGGGGATTCTCGCCCGACGGGTTGCTCTATGCCTGGGGCGTGAGAGACTTCGCCGGGGCCTGGTGGTCCACATCAATGCCGGTATCGCAGCGCTCGCCCTGGTCTTCGCACTCGGACCACGCAAGAGCTTCGGTCTGGAGCCGAACAAGGCGCATTCCCTGCCTCTGACGTTGCTCGGGACCGGCATCCTGTGGTTTGGCTGGTTCGGCTTCAACGCCGGACCGGCGCTCGCTGCCGACGGGATCGCAGTCAACGCCTTTGTCACAACGCAGATCGCCGCCTCGGCGGGAGCCCTGGGCTGGATGGTGGCCGAATGGTGGAAGAGCGGTAAGCCGACCACGCTGGGCACGGCATCAGGCGCCGTGGCAGGTTTGGTGGCGATCACACCCGCTGCCGGCTACGTCACACCGATGTCGGCGATGGCCATTGGTTTGGCCGCAGGGGTCATCTGTTTCTTTGCGGTCAACCTGAAATTCAAGTTCCGCTACGACGACTCCCTCGATGTCGTCGGCATCCACCTGGTGGGAGGCATCATCGGCTCGGTGCTGCTCGGAGTGTTCGCCCAGAGCGCGGTCAACGAGCGAGTGCCCGACGGGCTCCTCCTTGGGGGGCACCGTGTTCTTCCTCAAGCAGATAGCGGCGGTCCTGGCCGATCGTGTTCTCCTTCATCGCCTCCTACAGCCTGGCCAGGTTGGTCAAGGCCGTCACCGGGCTCCGGGTCGACGAGGATCAGGAGCACCAGGGTCTGAACATCTCCCTCCACGAGGAGCGAGGCTACGTCCTGACCGAATAGGGGAGAGCGACCCAACCCTCATTCTCTCGCGGTGATCTCGACCTATGGGTCGAGATCACCGCGCCAAAATGGGTTGGTAGACCCTGGACCCGATAACCTCACCCCATGATCGATTTCAAGCAGCTCATCGACGGGAAGTGGGCCGACGCCATCAGCGGCGGGAAGTGGGACCTGGTGAACCCGGCCACCGAGGAAGTCGTCCAGCAGATCCCATTTGGAGACGAGCAAGACGCCCAGGCTGGCATCGACGCTGCGGCGCAGGCCTTTCCCGAGTGGGCGCATCTCACTGCGTACCAGCGGGGAGCGGTCCTGGAGAAGGCAGCGCTATTCATCGAGGAAAATCTCGACGACTTCGCCCGGGTCACCACAGAGGAATCGGGCAAGCCATTCGCCCAGGCCCGCGCCGAGTGGACCGTTGCTCGCTCTCAGTTCCGTTGGGCCTCAGGCGAAGCCCAGCGTCTCTACGGGCGTTGGATCCCGTCCCGCGTGGCCAATCGGAAGATCGACGTCACCTATCAGCCGATGGGTGTTGTCGGCGTCATCACGGCGTGGAACTTCCCGGTGTACAACCAGAGTCGGGCGATCTCATCGGCTCTCGCCGTTGGATGCACCGTGGTCAGCCGGCCCTCCGAGTACACCCCTCGCTCGGCGATGCTGCTCGGCCACGCCCTGGCCGAGGCCGGGTTACCGGCGGGTGTCCTCAACGTGATCAGCGGTGAGCCCGACGCCATGGGTCAGGCCATGCTCAACGACAAGCGTCTCAAGAAGATCCAGTTCACCGGCTCGACCCGGGTCGGCCGCATCCTGATGGACGGCGCCTCGAGAACGGTGACCCGGCTCTCACTCGAGCTGGGGGGCAATGCGCCGGTCTTGGTGTTCCCCGATGCGGGTGACATCGCCGCTGTCGCCAAGAGCGCGATGAGGACCAAGGTCCGCAACAACGGTCAGGTCTGCATTGCACCGCAACGGTTCTATGTCCACGAGTCGGTCGTCGAGGAGTTCAGCGAGAGCGCAGTCGCCACTGCTGAGAGTCAGGTTGTCGGGAACGGCATCGACCCCGACACCACCGTTGGCCCCCTCATCAACGCCCGCCAGCGTGATCGGGTGGAGGACCTGGTCTCGGCCAGCGTCGAGCAGGGGGCGAAGGTGCTCACTGGTGGCGGTCGCCCCGACCACCCCGGTTACTTCTACAAGCCGACGGTGATCACCGATGTCAAGCCCGGCGTGCCCGTGCACGAGGAGGAGATCTTCGGCCCGGTGATGCCGGTCATCTCGTTCGACGACACCGACGAGGCAATCGCCATTGCCAATGCCACCGATTACGGGCTCGCCGCCTACGTGTACACCAGGGACCTGGCGACCGCCTTCAAGGTGAGCGAGGAACTCGAGTTCGGGATGATTGGGATCAACGACTGGCACCCGAGCACACCCGAGGCGCCCTTTGGCGGGATGAAGCAGTCCGGTCTCGGACGGGAGTCCGGAGTCGAAGGCATTCTCGAGTACGTCGAGCCGAAGACCAGGTACTTCGGCAATCTCGGCTGACCGAAACGGCATTCCTAATGCAGGGCGTCACGCATGCGTGACGCCCTGCATAACGTTTCTTGCGGGCGCACGACCTGGATAGTTCTGGAAGCCTGTTACTCTGGTTCTTGCCGCACCGACCGGGAGGCCAGCGTTCAGACGCTCCACGGTGATCAACGGCTTTTCTCATCCGGTTAGACCGCCTCTTCTGCCGATCTCGTGCTGACGCATCCCAGCGTGAAATCGAGGGAGAGCACGCCCACTAACCAGAGCCCCGGGATCCGGGGCGGAGAGAAACTCAAAATGCCTACCTTTGCCGAGCTCGGCCTGCCCGAGCCCCTGATCGCGACGCTCGATCGTCGCTCTATTACCAGCCCCTTCCCGATTCAGGCCATGACCATCCCCGACGTCCTCGCCGGGCGTGACGTGGCGGGGGGCGCCCCCACCGGATCGGGCAAGACCCTCGCCTTCGGGCTGCCGGTCCTGGCCCGCCTCGGGCGGGGCAAGTCTCGCAGACCACGAGGCCTCATCCTGTCGCCGACGCGCGAGCTCGCCGATCAGATCGTGGCCGAGCTACAACCCCTGGCCAAGGCGGCCGGTCGCTCGATCGTGCCCGTCTACGGCGGGGTCTCGTACGGTCCACAGCGCTCCAAACTCCAGCAGGGTGTCGATCTGGTCGTCGCTTGCCCCGGTCGTCTCGAAGATCTGATCGCCCAAGGAACAGTCGATCTCCGTGATGTGGACCTTGTAGTCGTCGACGAGGCAGACCGCATGGCCGACATGGGCTTTCTCCCTGCGGTGAAGCGCATCCTCGACATGACTTCATCGGATCGGCAGACGATCATGTTTTCGGCCACCCTCGACGGTGACGTGGCGGTGCTAACCGAGCGTTATCAGAACAATCCCGTCCGTCACCTATCGGATGTGCAGGAAGACGCGGCTAGCGACGCAGAGCACCATTTCTGGAAGGTCGACAGGGCTGATCGCACGGCGCACGTTGCTCGAGTTGTGGCCTCAGCCAGCCCGTCGATCATCTTTACCAGGACCCGGCACGGCGCCGACCGCCTTGCCAAGCAATTGGCTCGAACCGGGGTGAGCGCAGTCGCCTTGCACGGCGGGCGTTCCCAACAGCAGCGAAACCGTGCCCTCAAGGACTTCTCGAGCGGGCGGGTGCAGGCCCTCGTAGCTACCGATGTGGCCGCCCGGGGGGTTCATGTCGAAGGTGTTGGAAGCGTCGTTCATTTCGACCCGCCGGAAGACGAGA
>CAZRID010000075.1:0-11193 GCA_964600055.1 uncultured Acidimicrobiaceae bacterium | reverse complement strand
CCAGTTCATCTCGGTTCACGATTGCTCCAGAAGATCGGCGACGAATCCATCCGGGGCGAAAGGCACGAGGTCGTCGATCCCCTCACCCAGGCCGACGAACTTTACCGGCACGCCCAGCTGACGCTCCACGGCGATGACGATCCCTCCCTTGGCCGTCCCATCGAGCTTGGTGAGCACGATCCCGGTGATCGGGACCGCCGCCGTGAACTCTCGCACCTGGGTCACCCCGTTCTGGCCACCCGTGGCGTCCAGGACCAACAGCACCTCGTCTACCTCGCCCCTCTCCCCGGAGGCGATCCGGTGGATCTTCCCCAACTCGGCCATCAGGTTCTTCTTGCCATGGAGACGACCTGCGGTGTCGACGATCACCACGTCAGCTCCCTTGGCCCGGGCGGACCCAATGGCATCGAAGGCGACCGCCGCCGGGTCACCACCCTCTTGCCCGGAGATCACCTGCACCCCAAGTCGGTCGCCCCAGGTCTCCAATTGGGCCGCGGCAGCAGCACGGAAGGTGTCTCCCGCTGCAATGACGATCGACTTCTGATCTCCCTTGAGTCGGGAGGCGAGTTTGGCGATTGTCGTCGTCTTCCCGGTTCCGTTGACCCCAACGACCAGGATCACGGACGGGGCCCCTTCCAGATGAAGCTCCCGGTCCTTCTCACCGAGCTCGGCCCGCAGCTGTCGGGCAAGGGCCGCCCGCGCCTCGTCAACTGTCTCCGGATTGGAAGCCTTGACTCCGGCGACGACCGAAGTGGTGGCCTCGAGGCCCACGTCCGCGCCGAGCAGCGCCTCCTCCAACTCGTTCCAGGTGTTCGCGTCTAGCCCGGAACCCCATGCCCGGCGGAGCGCTGCACCAAACACCATCGCGCTGCGGCCCAGTCTCGATGGTCGTGCTTCGAGCGGCCGCAGACTGGTGACGGTCTCTTTCTGAGGCCTGCGACGAATCAACAGGACAACAACGAGAACAACCACGACAAGGGCGGCACCCGCGATGATGAGAACTGAGGTTGTGTCCATTCCGATGCCCAAGCTACCGCTACCCGAGCAGATCGACGCCGATGCTGGTCATGTCCTTGCGGATCACCTGTGAGGATCCGCCCGGCTCCATAGTCACCCCGTAGAGCACGTCAGCGGCTCCCATTGTCTGCTGCTGATGGGTGATGATCAGCAGCTGGGCACGCAGGCGGAACTCATCCACGATGCGGAGGAAGCGTCGGAGGTTGGCGTCGTCCAGCGCCGCCTCGACCTCGTCGAGCACGTAGAACGGACTGGGTCGGGCCTCGAAGATCGAGAAGAGGAATGCAAGGGCGGCAAGGCTCCGCTCCCCACCGGAAAGAAGAGTCAGTTGGCTCACCTTCTTCCCTAACGGCTGGGCGTCGATGACCAAACCGGAATGAGGATCGTCGGGGTCGGTGAGACGGATCCGCCCCCGGCCACCGGGGAAGAGCAGGGCGAAGTACCGCTGGTAGGCCTCGGCCACCTCGGCGAAGGCCTCCTGAAAACGCTGTTCGATCTCATCCTCGAGGGCCTTGATCACCTTCCGGAGCTCCGAGCGTGACGACTCCACATCGGCCATCTGGTCGTAGAGGAAGGTGTGTCGCTCGTCCAGATCTGCGTATTCGGCGGCGGCGAGGGGATTGATCGGGCCGAGACGTCTCAGTTGGGCAGCCTTCTCTTCGAGGACCTGCCCCAGGTCGGCGTCCTCGGGATAGTCGGGGCGGGTCGCTCCAAGCGCGGCGTCGGCCTCGGCGTCAGCGTCACGGCGAACACTCTCGACGACGCTCTCCCGCATCAGCCGTAGCTCGGTGAGACGAACCTGGAGCTCGCCGACCCGTTCCCGTGCGCTGCCGACCGCGGTCCGCCGATCTTCGAATTCGGAGCGAGCCCTGGCCACCCTGGCGACCGTGACCTCGTTGGCCGAACGCAGCCCGGCCTGACGCTCTCGAAGATCAAGCAGTCGCATCTTGAGGGTCTCCACCGCCCGTCGCGAGTACTGCTCGACCACCTCGAGTCGCTCGGTGTCGGTATGAGCGGGCTCTCCACCGTCGACGCGGCCCAACTCATCCTCGATCCGACCCAACCGCTCATCGAGGAGACGGCGACGCTCGGACATCGCCCGGAGCACCGAGGCCGCGTCTTGCCATTCGGAGCGGGCCATCTCCCGATCGGCGGCGATCTGGATTCGCCTCGACTCGAGCTCCTCCCACATCTGCATCCGCTCGGCTTCCTCCCCCTCCAGGGCCTGAAGCCGGTGGGCCAGATCTGACGCATGACGATCTCTCTCCGCAGCGCCCTCGCTCAACGACGTCTTTCGCTGCCGGAGACGGTCTTGCTCTCCCTCGAGTACGTCAACCGACTTCTGGAGCCTCCCCATCGCCTCCGTCTTACCGGCCAACCCGGTCTCTGCGGATTCGAGTTGCTCAAGGGCGGTCCGTTCGGCATCCCTGCTCTTCTCAAAGTCTCTCTTCGCCGCAGTGTGGATTGAGACCGCACGTGACAGTGCGGTCCGGGCTTGTTCCGCCCCCACTTCGGAAGCCTCGAGCATCGCTGGGCCCGCCCCGTCGGGATGAGCGATCTGAATCCCGTCGACCGAGATGAGATCGCCCTCAGGGGTAACCGCCCGAAGTGCCGGATGCCGTGAAACCAGGGCCCACGCCGCGGTCCAGCCCTCGACCAACACCACGTCGCCCAACAAGCGACTGGCGAGACCGCGATCGGCTTCAAGGCCGAGACAATCGGCCAGCGCCTCGACACCGGCCGTGGCAGCCACCGCAGACGCCGGCGTCGTCGTCGCAGAGACGGCGGACACCACCGGGACCCCACCGCCGCCGGCTGCCTTGACCATTTCGACCGCCTGCTGGAGAGAATCCACACCCTCGAAGGCGACGGCATCGACCCATCGACCCAGGGCGGCATCGACCGCCTTTTCAAGACCGGTGGGAATGTCGAGTTTGGATATCAGGCTTCCCAACGCCCCCTGGGCGCTCTCCACCGCGCGACGCGCTTCGATATCGAAGCGACCGGCCAACGCGGCCTCGACTGCCTCCACACGGGCCTCGGCCGCCGCCACCTGGAGCTTGGCCGCGTTGAGTGTGTCTTCGGCCTCGGACCATCTCCCCTGATCGGTCTCGCGTTGCCGGGTCGTCCTGTGATAGACGGCTTGCAAACCGGACACTGTCTCGTCGACCGCCCGGACCTCGTCGTTGATTCTCGAGATCTCGGCCGACTCGTCTCTGAGCTGTGAAGCGACAACATCCAGGCGGTGCTCGATGACCTCGACCTCGCGGGTGTCCCGCAAACCTGCAGCCTGAAGCACCGACAGCTCGCCTCGCACCGCAGCCACGGCGCCTTCCGGGGAAAGGGCGGTCTGGGTCGCGATGGCTCGTTCCTCGTCTTCGAGTAGTCGAAAGCGCAGCTCCCGGTCCTCGACCGTGGTGGCGGCCTCCGACTCGGCCGACGCAATTCCTTCGATTTCAACCCGGATGTCGGCCAACTCCGACTCGAGATCGGCTCGTCGCTCGAAGCTGGCCTGTCTTTGGCCGGAAACCGCCCGACTCCGCTCGTGAGCGATCGATCCCAGCCGGCGGAGACGCTCGATGATGGTCTCCAGCGTCGCCGCGGCCCCGGTGTCCCGATCGAGGTCGGCCCCGACAGTCGTAGCCCGCTCGGTCAATCCCTCGAGTGAGGCGGACAGCCCGCTCAATGCCGATTCGTCAGTGGTGATCTGTGTGGTGAGCTGTTCCAGGGTGGCCCGACCCGTGCTCATCTCGGTGTCGTAAGCAGCGAGGGCGACCCCGGAGAGATGTAGGCGCAGCTCCCTCACCTCGGTCTTCAAGCCGACGTAGCGCTCGGCGGCCCGGGCCTGGCGTCTCAGGGGACGCAGCTGGCGTTCGATCTCGCCCAAGAGATCCTGGAGTCGGAGCACGTCTTCGTCGGTTCGCTCCAACCGGCGTTCGGCTTTTTCCTTGCGCCGTCGATGCTTGAGGATCCCCGCCGCCTCCTCGATCACGGCGCGATGCTCCTCGGGGGAGGCATTGAGCACCTCGTCTACCTGGCCCTGGCCGATGATGACATGTTGGTGTCGGCCGACACCTGAGTCACTCAGCAGATCCTGGATGTCGAGTAGTCGGCAGCCGACGCCATTGATCTCGTAGTCACTCGAGCCGTCCCTGTACAGCCGCCGGGTCAAGGACACCTCGTCGAGGTCGAGGGGCAGCATCCGCTCGGCGTTGTCGACGATGAGGGTGGCCTCGGCCCGATTCAGCGAAGGACGCGTTGCAGTGCCGGCGAAGACGACATCCTCCATCTTCCCGGTGCGCAGCGCTTTGGTCGATTGGGAGCCCATCACCCAGGACAGGGCGTCGACGAGGTTCGATTTTCCCGACCCGTTGGGGCCGACGATGACCGTGACCCCGGGTCGGAACTCGAGACGGGTGCGGTCGGCGAACGACTTGAACCCGACAAGCTTCAATGACTTCAAATACACAGCAATTCCCAGTGCTCGGGCCGGTGACGTTGGCGATGTTCAGGGCGAGTCAGGGGCGTCGCTGGCAAGGACGCAGGACGAAGGCGCACTGGCCCGTACATCGAGGACGAGGACGCTGCCAGCGGCGTCATCTGGCCGTCCTGAACGCGCCGAACGTCGCCGGTCTGGGCACGAGCGAATAACACGTCTGTGATTATGTGGGCAGGCTAACAGGGCCGGGCGCTTCAGCCGCTCCTCATTGGATTTGGGTGGATGAAGAAGTCACGCAGGGTGTTGTCCGGCGCCACGACATCGGACTCGACCCCCGTGACCACGGCCAGGGCCGGACCACCCCACAGCCAATGGATCAAGCCGTCGACGTTGTCGGCCTCACCCTGGGCGAACACCTCCACCCTGCCGTCGAGGTGGTTCCTCACCCAGCCGGCAAGACCAAGCGATCGGGCGACCTGGCGACAGCTCTGACGGTAGCCGACCTGCTGGACCTGACCGGTCACGAACGCATGCACAGCCTTGGCGGTCATCGCCTGATCGCCTGACAAATGGGGCAGAAATGGCTGGACCGGCCCCGGATGACGATTCGCTCGATCGGTGTCCCACAATTGACACAAGGCAGATCGGTCCGCCCGTAGGCCACGAGCCGGTCGAGGTTCTCCCCTGCCCTGCCGTCGGGAAGGAGGTAAGCGAGGTCGTCGAGACTGGTCCCGCCGTTGTCGATCGCAGTGTCGAACACGATGCGGATAGCGGCCAGGAGCCGACCCAATTCCTCTTCGGAAAGGTCCCGTCCGGCTCGCAGAGGGTGGATCCCGGCCATGTGGAGCGCCTCGTCGGCGTAGATGTTGCCCAGACCAGCGACGACGACCTGGTCGAGCAGGAGCGCCTTGATCGGCGCGGTCCTGGTGGAGAGGACAGTCAGGATGGCTTCGACCGTGGGTGTCTCGGTCCAGGCGTCGGGTCCGAGACGAGAGAATCCGGAGCGCTCCAACTCCTCGTCATCGAAGACGGCCACAAACCCGAACGTCCTGGGGTCGATGAACCTCACCTCGGTGCCATTGTCGAGCAGCGCCCGGAAGTGGGTGTGGACGGGCTCCACATCGGTCGGGTCCCCGATAGTGAACCGCCCGGACATCCCAAGATGGGCGATCATCGTCTGGCCGTCGTCGAGCGGCGCGGCCAGGAACTTCCCCTTACGACCGACCCGTTTCACGACTCTGCCCTGAAGGCGTTCATCCAACTCCCGTGGGCCACTGTTGTGACGCGCGGTCCTGAGGTGCGTGGTCCTGACTTCGGTCAGAGAATGCCCTGCCATGGCCTCATCGAGATGACGGCGGGTGATCTCAACTTCGGGCAGCTCCGGCACACACGGCTCCACGTCGAGGGTGGGTTACCGTACCGCCACTCATGCAGATAACCCCACGCCCGTTCGGTGAGGTGCTCGGCGAGGGAATGACGATCCTGGGGCGTGTCTGGCGACGATTCTTCGCACCCGCTTTCTGGGCATCAATCCTGCTTGGCGCTGTAACTATTGCCATCGTGGTCGCCACAGGAGCCGGGGACGTCTTGCAGACGATCCTCAGCGATCCCCAGGTGCTCGATACCTACACCGACGACGAATTGGTCGAGGTCACGCTCCAGCTCGTCCAGGCAGGATTTTTCTCGGTTCTCCTCCAACTCCTGACCACAGGCTTCATCTATCTGACGGTGCACCGCATCGTGGCGTCGGAGATCGCAGGAGAGCCGCTCGACCCACGGGGAGCGGCTTCGCGGGCCTTTGGCAGGCTGCTGGTGCTGGTCGTCGCCGGGTTTCTCGCCTTCGTCTCGATCTTCCTCGGCCTCATCGCCCTGATCATCCCCGGTCTGTGGCTAGCAGGGTGTTTCACGATGATCTCGCCGGTAGTTGCCCTGGAGCGCGTAGGGCCGGTGGATGCCCTCCGTCGTAGCTTCGCACTGGTGCGAGGTCGTTGGTGGCCCACGATCGGATTCCTGTTGCTGGTCGGGCTTCTCGGCTCGGTAGCGGCCCAACTCGTGCAGCTGATCGCAATTCCCATCCTGGCTGCCGGTGACGTGGGTATCGGAACCGGTCTGGGCTTCGTCCTGCTGGTCGTCGTTCAGGGCCTGGTGATAGCGGCGATCGCGGTCATGACCACGGTCTGGTACGTCGACCTGAGGGCCCGCAAGGAGCCGCTGCTCACCTCGAACCTGAGCTGAGCGTATCGATGGCCTGCTCGGCGGCGCCCTGCTCTGCGTCCTTCTTGGAACGCCCCGAGCCCTGGCCAAATTGGGTTCCATCGACAGAGACCGTGGCGATGAACACTCGCTCGTGATCCGGTCCCGAGCCCTCCGTGATGTAGACGGGGAGCCGGCCGTCTCGGGCCAGCACCTCCTGGAGCCTGGTCTTGTAGTCCCTGAGACCCGGCCGCTTGGCGCGCTCGTCGACCCGGTCACCCCAGAGACCCAACACAACCCGACTCGCCGCCTCCAATCCCCCGTCGAGGTAGACCGCCCCGATGACGGCCTCCATGGCGTCGGCGACGATCGAATCCTTCTCGCGCCCGCCGGTGCGCTCCTCGGAAGGCGTCAACTCGATGTGCTGACCCAGACCCATGCCGTGGGCGACGTCGGCCAGGGCGGGCCGACTCACGACGGCTGCCCGCACCTTTGCCAGCTTCCCCTCGGCGAGGTTGGGCAAGCTTGCATAGAGATAGTCGGTCACCACCAACTGGAGCACGGCATCGCCGAGGAACTCGAGACGCTCGTTGTTGGCCCGAGTGGGATCCTCGCTGCTGACCGATCTATGGGTCAGCGCAAGCGAAAGCAAACCCGGGCTCTGGAAGGTGTAACCGATTTGTTGCTCCAGCGTCATCAGGACGAGAGCCGCTCGGATAGACGGCCCGGAAGGTCACGTTCGGCCCCGTCCCGGGCCACGGCCAGGGCGTTGGCGATCGCAACCCGGCTCGACGAGCCATGGGAGATGACCACCACCCCTTTGACACCGAGAAGCTGGGCGCCCCCATACGTCTCATAGTCGAGTCTCTCCCGGACATTGTTGAGCGCATGCAAAGCCGCCTCCTGCACCTCGGGGTCGAGCTTGGCGAGCTCCTCCGTGGCGTAGTGGGCCACCACCAGGACCGCCCCTTCCATGGTCTTCAGGAAGATGTTCCCGGTGAAACCGTCGGTGACGATCACATCTGTCTTGTCGTTGGCGACGTCTCGCCCTTCGACGTTGCCCACGAATCGGATCGGAGCCTGCTCGAGGAGGTCGTAGGCGGCGCGCTCCAGGTCGCGGCCCTTCCCCTTCTCCTCACCGATCGAGAGTAGTCCAACCCGGGGGTCGTGTGTGCCGAGCAGGACCTCGGAGGCCACGGCTCCCATTATGGCGAACTGGACGATTTGCTCCGGCTTCACATCGGGGTTGGCACCCGAGTCGAGGACGAGGGTCGGGCTTCCCGGGGTGGGGAAGATCGATGCGATCGACGGCCGTGAGACCCCTTTGATCCTGCCGATGATGATGGCCGCAGCCGCCATCGCCGCCCCGGTGGAACCGGCGGAAACCATTCCATCTGCGGACTGCTCGGCCACCAACTTGGCCGCCACGGTGATCGAAGCCCCCGGTTTCTCACGCAGGGCGCGAGCCGGGTCCTCGCCCATCTCGATCACATCAGGGGCATTGACGATGGGAAGACGCGTGTTGTGTTTGGCCAATTCGGCCCGGAGGATGTCGTGCTTGCCGACGAGAACCACGTCCACACCGCGACGCGAGGCCTCAACCGCTCCGGCGACTGTCTCGGTTGGGGCGTTGTCGCCCCCCATAGCGTCGAGGGCGATTCTGGCCAAGGCTCAGCGAGCCTCGATTACCTCGCGGCCGCCGTATGTGCCGCACTCGCGACAGGCGCGGTGGGGCAGCTTTGGCTTGCCGCACTGCTCGCAAGCGACGGCGCTCGGGCGGGAAACCTTCCATGCGGCCTTCCGCTGCCGGGTCCGCGAGCGCGACATTTTCTTCTTGGGCACCGCCATTGGTGCTCTCCTTGGTCAGGAATCGAATAGATCTTTCAGGACGGCGAAAGGCGAGTCAGGTTCCTCCCCGTGGCCGCCGCAAGGTTCACTATTCAAGTCGGTTCCGCAGGTTGGGCAAAGTCCCAAACAGTCTTCCTTGCAAAGCGGGACCGTGGGCAACGCCAGGCCAAGCTCGTCCTGAGCGGGCCCCGAGACGTCGATCTGCTCTTCGACGATGGCGTACCCGTCCTCATCGGGGGTGGTGCGGAAGTACTGCTCGGCGTCGACCGTGACCACTCCGTCCCACTCGGTGAGACAGCGGGTGCAGACGAAGTGAGCCATTGCCGATGTGGTGAATTCTGCTTTCACGGCATCGATGAGTCCGAGCACACGACCCGACACATCCATGGGCCCGGAGACGGTGGTGTCACCGAGACGGAGGGTCACCGATTGGATGCCCGAGAAGGGTCGTTCCTTCCCCGGGGATCCGATCAGGTCGCCGACCGGGATCAACAATTCGGGGGTCATGCTCAGATCGGGACGTCGGGGGGCTTGGGCCGGGCCTGGTGGAGTTCGTCCCTTGCGCTCTGAATCTGGTCCATTACATCGTTCAGTATGACCTCGACCCGCTGCAAATTCTTCTCGATCTCGTCTTCGGTCTCGAGACGGAGCAGACGGGCTTCGCCCTCCGCCCTTCGCACCAGGATGTTCGCCTCTTCCACCGCCTCGGCGACGATGTTCGACTCCGAAACGAGCGCGTCCGCTTCCTTGCGGGCGCCATCGATGACCTCACGGGCCTTTTCGTTGGTCCTGGATATGAAAGCCTCTCGCTCACGCACCATCCACCGTGCCGCGCGGAGCTCGTCGGGGAGGTCGGCCCGGATCTTCTCCAGCATCACCAAGAACTTCTCCCGATCGACCATCGCATTTCCGGACAGCGGGACATTCTTGGCTTCGTGGAGAAAGACGATCAGGTCATCGACCATGTCCTGGAGATCACTGAGCTCGGCGCGATGCTCCTGCTCTTCGGACTCGATGACAACAGGTTCGGGTGGGCCGTTTTCCTGGGTCATGACAACCGCTCCTGGAGGGCTTTCTCAACGACATCAGGGACCAGCCCGGTGATGGATCCGCCGAGCATGGCCACCTCCCTGACCAGGGACGACGAGATAAAGCTCCACTCCGATTTGGTAGCCATGAACACGGTCTCCATCCCGGACAGATGCCGGTTCATCTGCGACATCTGCATCTCGTACTCGTAGTCATCGACGGTGCGGAGACCCTTGACCACAACGTTTGCGCCTACCTCGTCGACGTATTCCACCAACAATCCCGAGAAGGAGCCGATCCTTGCCCGATCTCCAAACAACTCTTTGAGCAGGGACACCCGCTCTTCGGTGGAGAACAGCGAGGCTTTGGACGGGTTGTCGACCACAGCAACCACCACCTCGTCGAATGACGAGATTGCACGCTCGATGACGTCGACGTGCCCATTCGTCGGCGGGTCAAAGCTCCCGGGGCAAAGTGCTGTGGTCATTCGGCTTCCTTCTCGTACATCACGATTCTGGTATCCCCGTAACGCCTATCGGTGGCAACCCGCCAGCTTTCCGGTGTTTGGGGCGCATCGTCGGTGTGCCGACGGGACAGGATCACCTCGCCCTCCGCCGCTAGTAGTGGGTCGAGAGCGGCCAGGTCCGAGGCGAGATCTGTCGAGGACATCGCCCACGGCGGGTCGATGAAGACAAGGTCGAACCCCCCGCCGGAGCGGGCCAGGAAGTCCTGCACCTTCGACGTGACCACTGTTCCCCCGAGCCCGACACTCTGGATGTTCCGTCGCAGCGATTCCAGGGCCCGGTGTCCGTTCTCGACAAATGTGACGCTCTTGGCCCCCCTCGACAGCGCCTCGAGCCCAAACGAGCCCGAACCTGCATAGAGATCGAGCACCGACGCATCGTCAACCCAGGCACCGATCATGGAAAACACGGCCTCCCGCGCCCGCTCGGTAACCGGTCGGGTGCCGGGAGTGTCCGGTGCGACCAGACGACGGCCCTTGGCTTTGCCGGTGATGATCCGCACCAGAGGACCGTAACCAGCAGACTGGAACTGACGACGTTGACATCTGATGCAGACATCCATAGCATCATGCATCATGCCCCGAACGACCATCACCATCGACCCAACGGTTCTCAAAGAGCTCAAAGCGCTGAGCAAGCGAGAAGGCAAGAGCTTGGGGCAGGTCGTCTCCGAACATCTGGCCGCAACTCTCGGCTCGGGTCAAGGGACTCCCCCGGCAGGCTTCAAGTGGTTCTCTAAGTCGATGCACCCCCGTGTTGACCTCGAGGATAAGGACGCCGTGTATGGCGTGCTTGACGAGGGGTGAGCTACACGATCGATGCCAACGTCTTGCTCTACGCATCCGACGACACGAGTCCGTTTCATGACGCGGCGACCGCATTCATTGAGGATCTGGTAGCTGGACCCGAGATCGTCTATCTGTTTTGGCCGACATTGATCGCGTACCTGCGAATCGGCACCCATCCCGCCATTTTCGGCTCACCGCTCGCACCGGCAGAGGCATCGTCCAATGTCACCCAACTCGTCTCTCTCCCCCATGTTCGGAGCCCGGGGGAACAGCATGAGTTCTGGCGGGCGTTCTCGACTGTTACCAGCGGCGTCACGGTCAGAGGGAACCAGGTGCCAGACGCCCACCTCGTCAG
>CAZRID010000074.1:7511-11339 GCA_964600055.1 uncultured Acidimicrobiaceae bacterium | reverse complement strand
TCCATCAGCTCCCGGAAATGGATGATGATCGTCTCGGCGAAGCCAACTCCGAGACCGCCCAGGGTCCAGATCAGCCCTCCGTCCTGAGCGGGGCCGACGATGATTCTGGTGAAACCGCCGCCCGGTCCCTTACGACTGGAGACGTGGATCTCGTTCAGTCGCTCGTAGTCGAAGGCAATCGCCCCCTCGGTGCCGCTCACTTCGAGGGTGCAGAAGTTCTGCCTCCCCGAATGGATCCGGCTTAGCTCGAGGACCCCGGTTACACCGGAAGAGGTCCTGAACAGGAACGATCCGGAGTCCTCGATGTCGACCGGTGCCATCTCGGTGGAGCCTATTTGGGAGGCATAAGTGTCCCGGCGGGTGGGCAACGGTCTCGCCGGGATCTGAGTCTTGGTCGTGCCCACGACCTCGACGATGTTCCCCACCAGAAAATGGGTGAGGTCGACTATGTGGCAGCCGAGACTCAACATCGGGCCTCCGCCTGCTCGAGCCTTCTCAAACTTCCATGATCGAGGAATCGACGGATCGAGTCCCCAGTCCTGTAAGAAAGTCCCCCGAACACTGATGATCTCCCCGATGTCCCCGCGCTCGATCAGCTCGCGGGCGTATCTGATCGCCGGGATTGATCGGTAGTTGAGATTCACGCTGTGAACTACACCTGCCTGCTGCACTGCGGCCAGCATTCGACGACCGGCCTCGACATTATGGGCCAGCGGTTTCTCGGAGAGGACGTGCTTGCCGGCCCGAGCCGCGGCGACGGCCACCAACTCGTGCTGATCGTTGGGCACGGCGATGGTGATCAGGTCGATCCGATCGTCCTCCACGAGAGACGTCCAGTCACTCGTCCATCGATCGACCCCGTAGGCACGCGCGGCATGCTCGGCGGCCTCGGGTACAACGTCGGCAATGGCGGCGATTTCTGGGTCCCGGCCGTCACCGCCGAAGTAGGAGCGCAGTGAACGGACCGCGATCACATGGGCCTTGGCGATACTGCCAGCTCCGACGACTCCCACCCGAACTCGACTCACCGACATCTCCGATACATCGTGACATGAACGCGCACGGGGGGCGGCCTATTCGGCCGCCCCCCTGCGTCTATCTCAGAAGCGTGCTGCGCACCGTTCGGTTGCAGTCTCGCCCAGCGTCGAAGTGGCTTCCTTCTCTTGCACCAACGCCACGAAGGCGTCGAAGAACTCGGCTGCTCCGGCAGCGCCACCCGCCTCGGCGTCGGCGATCCACTGGTCTCTCACCACGTCGGCTGCGGCGTCGGCAAACCGCTGGGTCTCCTCCTCGGGCCAGATCACCAGTGACTCCAAGCCGCCGTTGATGGCGTTGTCACACGCCAAGACCATTTGCGGGAGGTAGTAGGTCTCAAACCAGTCGGTCCGGATTTGCTCCGCCAACTCGAACATGATTGCCAGCTCGTCTTCGGTCAGCAGATCGAGCGCCCGCTGGCTGACCGCGGTGGCAATGGCGACGTATTCTCCGGCGCCGGGGTCGTGCCAGTGGCTGGTTACCTCGAAGTGACTGTTGTCGAGGGCGGCGCCGTCGAGGGTTGACGCATAGAAGGCGTCGATAGTCCCGCGCTCGATGGCTTCGTACACCTCAGCATTGGAGAGTGCGACCGGGTTGGCCCCGACCGCATTGAGGGCCTGGGTGAAGTAACCGGTGGCACGGATCGACTTGTTCTCCATCCACTCGATGTTTTCGACGGGCTCGTTGGCTCCGAGAACAGCAGGCCCAATCGAGGCGAACCACAGGGGTCGCATCCCCTGGGCGTCCCACTCAGCGCTGAACTGCTCCTGCGAGGTGGCCATCTCGTTGAACGCCTCGCTATGGGCCTGGGTGTCCCGGCTCACGAAGAGGACAGACGCGATGCTGGAGTAGGGGAAGAAGGAGGGCTGCTGCACGGGCAGGAAAAGACCGAAGTCGGCCCGACCATCTTTTACGCAGTCGAAAATGTCGGCGAACGCACACAAGGCGCCGGAGTGGAACTGCTCGATCGTCACCCTGCCGTTGGTCCGGGTGTTCATCTCCTCGGCCAACCAGGCGAATGCGTTCGAGTACGGGCTGTCCTCGGCGGCGAAGGACGCATACACCAGTCGAATCGGCTCACCGGCGGGCGCCGCGGTGGTGGTCGCCTCTGCTCCGGTGGTGGTCGCTTCTGCTCCGGTGGTCGTGCTCTCGCTGCCCGATCCCTCGGTGGTCGTGGTCTCCCCACCGTCGGCACCGCAGCCGGCGATGACAAGCGCCAGCACTGTGAGTAGCCCGATCAACCGGGAGCTCACGGCGCGGCCCGGCTCTCCTCTTCGTTTCATTCTTCCTCCTCCTCTGAAGGGCCCTGGCTGCGGACCGCTGGGCGGCCCTCAGGGCACGGATCGTGAGGTTGTACTCACGCTGAAAGACGGGTCCAAACCGCCGAGGATGGAGAATATATAATACCCTGTGTAATGTCAACCAGCGTCGAATCAGACGATTCCCAGCAGAGGAGGGGCAAAAATGCCGATCATCGACTTCGAGGCGATGCCCAAGATGGCAATTACGGAGAAGCACTCCGATGCCTTTGGTGAGCTCCTGACCGGGTCCACCATTGAGATCGGGCGTCTCCATTTCAAAGCCGGGCAGAAATCGAACCCGCACACCCACGAGCAGGAACAGGTAGTGCTGGTTGTCGAGGGCCGGGTCGACGTCTTCTTCGACGGCGAGACCAGGGAAGTGGGCCCGGGCGGCGGGTTCCACGCCCCTTCCTGGGTGCCCCATGGGGTCACCGCGCTCACCGATTGCGTGATGCTCAGCTGCAAGAACGTCATCAATGGGGTCGGCCACGAACTGTGAAATCCGTCCTGCTCCGTGAGGTCGGAGTGGTCGAGATGGTTGATCTGGAAGAGCCCCAAGTTGCAGAGTCGGAGGTCGTGGTCGATGTTGCTGTGGCCGGGATCTGCGGCAGTGATGTCCATGCCGCCCGCGATGGTGGCCTGCTCCGGACGCCCCCGATCGTGATGGGGCACGAGTTCTCCGGC
Organism: uncultured Acidimicrobiaceae bacterium; assembly: GCA_964600055.1. Taxonomy (GTDB): domain Bacteria; phylum Actinomycetota; class Acidimicrobiia; order Spongiisociales; family ZC4RG35; genus JARDZU01. The sequence goes on along the minus strand of CAZRID010000074.1, from coordinate 8,319 downwards.
ACTGTCGGCTCGCGACGAGTTGCGGTGAACCCGATGATCAGCTGCCTCCAATGCGAGTACTGCACGAAGGGACATCTCCACCTGTGTCGCAACCGGGTGATCATCGGAATCCAGCGGGCCGGAGCACTAGCCCCCAAGGTCGTCGTTCCCAGGTCATCCCTGGTCGACCTTCCCGATGACGTCTCGATGGAGGCCGGAGCCATGGTGGAGCCACTCGCAGTGGCCCATCACGCCGTCTCCCTATGCCGCCCTGGTGCCGGTGATCGAGTGGGGATCCTCGGCGCAGGGACCATCGGCCTGCTAGTCGCGTTTCTTTGCACCGATCTCAGCGACGCGGTCTCTATCGCCGACCCCAGCGACCACCGCCTCGCGTTCGCACGCCGGCTTGGAGTCACCGCAGCCACCGAAAGATTGGAAGGCGAGTTCGACGTCATCTTCGACGCCGTGGGCAACGAGGCAACGCACCGGCTGTCTCTGGAGCATCTGAAGCCGGGAGGCACGACGGTATGGGTGGGTAACGAGAACCGGGAACCGGCATTCGACGCCCAGATGCTGGTGAGGATTGAACAGCGGGTCATCGGCTCCGCCGCCTACAGCCCGGGCGACTTCAGTGCAGCTGCCGGCCTGATCGACGATCGAGTTCTTGAGTGGGCAACCTTCCGCTCCCTCGACGAGGCCCCGGAAGTGATCTACGAGCTGATGGAACCGGCCCCCGGCGGTCCGGTCAAGGTCCTGTTTCGCCCCTGAGAACACTAAGAGTCTGAGAACACAAAGAGCTGAGAACACAAAGAGCTGAGAACACAAAGAG
>CAZRID010000074.1:0-7411 GCA_964600055.1 uncultured Acidimicrobiaceae bacterium | reverse complement strand
TAAGAGTCTGAGAACACAAAGAGCTGAGAACACAAAGAGCTGAGAACACAAAGAGTCTGAGAAGACACGAGCCTGAGAAAGAAAACGACAACACAGAGAGAAGACCAATGTTCAACACTGTCAATCACACCGGTCTCACGGTTTCCTCGGTGGAGGAATCCCTCAAGTTCTATCGGGACACACTGGGACTCGCCGTAGAAGAAGCGCGATCGGGTGAGTGGTCGGGCGCCTTCCTCAGTCACCTCACCGGATACGAGGAGACCCATCTCCGGATCGCCATGGTGCAATGCAAAGACGGGTCCCGCATCCAGCTCGAGGAGTTCGTCAACCCTCGCCTGGAGAAGTACGAGGTGGAGTGGGGCCAGCCCGGTAGCTGGCATGTCTGCGTTGAAGTGTCGGACATGTTCGAGGTCTATAAAGCAGTCAAGAAGGGTGGCTACCGGATCGTGTCCAATCCGCCCGAGCCGGTGCCCCTTCCCGAGGAGAGCATCCATTACGGGGGCTACTTCCTGGGTGTGCTCGATCCCGACGGGCATGTCATCGAAATCCTCCAGCCGCCCGCCCAGTACCGAACGCAGTTCAGCTAGAGCGAGGTACGGCCATCTCGGAGACACAACATCATCAGGACATGACGGCGTCGGACAGCTCGCGATTTTCTGCGGCGACGGTCGCCCAGGTCTCGGCTCTCGGGCTGATCTGGGGGTTCACCTTCCTCTTCATCAAGGTGTCGGTCGAGGGTCTGTCTCCGCTCTGGCTCGTGTCGGTCCGAACTCTTTCGGGGCTGGTAGTACTCCTGGTGGCGTTGCGACTCCGCCGGATCCGTCTTCCTCGATACGGGGTGATGTGGCTTCACATCGCGTTCCTCGCCGTCCCCGGCAATGTGATCCCTTGGGGGATGGTGGCCTGGGCCCAACATGGGGTGTCCTCGGCGATGACCGCGGTCCTCTACTCGTTGATCCCGCTGATGACCCTGGTAATCGCCGCCGCCATCTCGCTCGAGCATTTCACCGGTCGCAAACTAGTAGGGCTGATCCTGGCGTCAGCGGGGACTGCGGTTGCCGTCGGGTTCGACCTGGGAACGCCCGGAGCGACCAGCGCCGTTGCCGCGGTCCTCGGCGCCTGCGCCCTGCTGGCGGCAGGGGCGGTATACGCCAAGAGTTACGTGACTCCTCATGTGCCGACATTGCCGATGGTCACTATCCAACTGGGCATTGCTTACCTCGTCTCCACTCCGCTGGCATTGGTCGCCGACGGGCCGCCTGAATGGGACCAGTTGACGCCCTCGGTCCTGGCGGCATCCCTGACTCTGGGAGCGATCGGAACCGGTCTCGCCTTTCTCCTCTATTACCTGCTCATTGAGCGGGTGGGGGCGACCAACGCGACGATGATCACCTACATCACCCCCGTGATCGGGATCATCGCCGGTGGGGTGTTTCTCAACGAGCCGATCGAAGCCACCCTTCTGGCCGGAGGAGCCGGGATAATCATCGGGATTTGGGTTGCTCAGGGGGGACGGCGGGCCGCAGTGGGAACTGCACCGGCATGAGCACCCCTGAACGTTGTCGTGCCCCATCCCAGGTCTGGGGGATACGGGGCCCAGTTGACCACTGAAGTCCACACGATCACCAAGCAGCCGCAATGGATCCGGGCCGTTCGGACCATGGGTCGGCGTACTGCTCTCGTCCGCTCCTTCGCCACTGGTTTGATCATGCTCGGGATCGTCACCGATGTGGTGAGAAGGACGCTGACCGGACGTTCGATCCCGGGAATGGTGGAACTGGTCGAGACCTTTATGGCGCTGGAGGTGTTTCTCGGGCTGGCCCACGCTGAGGCCGAGGGAGTGCACGTCCGGATGAGTCTGGTTACCAACCTGCTGACGTTCCGAATCCGGCGTCTGCTCAAGACGTTCGGGATGGCGGTATGCGTCTTCGGCTCTGCCTGGTTCGTCTGGGGTTCAGCGCTGCGTGCGATCGATTCGACGTCGGTGCGCGAGGTGAAGCCCGGTCTGCTCCGTTTTCCGATTTGGCCGACGCGTTGGGCGATCGCCTTCGGCTTCGCCGTTCTCGTCATCGAATACATTGCCAGGGTGTGGGAGGAGTGGAACGCCACGCCGCCCCTAGCTAAGGGTCCCCTCGGCCTGGAAGAGATCATCGCGGCCGAAGCCGCTCGAGAGAGTCGCATCGTCGAAACCCTCGATCGCCTGAACGAGGACGACTGATGGACGCAGGAACGGCTCTGATCGTTGTCGCCCTCGTCTTCCTGGTCCTCATGGCATGCGAAGTCCCGATTGCGTTCGTTCTCGCGCTGTCCGGTGCAGTGGGGATCGTGCTTACTAGAGGGTGGGATGTGACCACGGCTGCAATGGGAAACACCCCGTTCACCGCGGTGGCCAACTACAGCCTCAGCATCGTCCCTATGTACGTGCTCGTCGGCGTCTTTGCGGTGTTCGCCCGGATCGCAGAGCACGTCTATACGGTTGCCGATCGGCTCTTGTACCGCGTTCGAGGGGGCCTCGGAGTCGCGACGATCATGGCGTGCGCCGGTTTCGCCGCGGTGAGCGGATCAAGCGTGGCAACCGCCGCCACCATCGGTCGCCTCTCCATCGAAGAGATGAGAAAGCGCGGGTATCCCGACACCCTGGCGGCAGCTGTCGTCGCCGCCGCCGGAACGCTGGGGATCATGATCCCCCCGAGCATCATTCTCGCCATTTACGGGATTCTCACGCGGATCTCGATAGCCGACCTTCTCGCAGCGGGCATCCTTCCCGGACTGGTCGAAGTTCTGGTGTACACCACCTACATCATGATCAAAGGCCCGGGACGCAGGCACCGGAGATCCGACGCCGCGGCTCGACCGCTACGCGACCTGCCATGGAGGGGTGTGGTACGAGTCGGGATCATCTTCTCCCTGGTCATGGTTGGGATCTACGGAGGACTGTTCACGGTCACCGAGTCAGGCGCGCTTGGTGCGTTGTTTGCTCTGGTGATCATGGTGATCGAGCTGCGGCCGGAGGGGATCAAAAGAGTGGGGGCGGTGGTGAAGGCTGCCTTCCTCGAAGTTGCCGCTGTCACCAGCATGTCCTTCTTCATTTTCATCGGATCGTCGATCTTCACATTCTTCCTGGTGTCCGCCGGAATCCCAACCGCGTTTGTGAGGTGGGTGTCCGGTCTAGAGCTGAACCCGACCCTGATCGTCGCCGTCCTACTCCTGGTCCTGATCCCGCTCGGGATGTTCCTCGACTCCCTCTCGATCCTTGTGATCTTCGTCCCGCTTACCTTTCCGGTCGTAGATGCCCTTGGGTTCAACGGGATCTGGTTCGGCATTCTCGTGGTGTGCTTCATCGAGTTGGGCCAGATCACCCCGCCCGTCGGAATCAACGCCTATGTGGTGTCGGGCATCAGCGGGATCCCACCCGAGCGGGTGTTCCGAGGGGTCTGGCCGTTCACCGTCCTCGACGTACTGATCAGCGCCATCATCTTCGTCTTTCCGGGGATCGTGCTGTTCTTACCGAATCTGATCAACTCTTGAGCAACGCGGCGCCCCACCCGGTCCCCGATGCGGAGATGCGTATCGAATGGGACGTCTCTATCACTGCCGACGATGGCACCGTGCTACGGGCGGACGTCTATCTACCCCGGGAGCCCGGACAGTATCCAGTGCTCCTCAGCTACGGGCCCTATGGCAAGGGCCTCGCGTTCCAGGAGGCCTACAAGCCGCAGTGGGACTACATGATCGAGAGGTATCCCGAGGTCGCCGAGGGGACCAGCAACCGCTATCAGAACTGGGAGGTGGTGGACCCGGAGAAATGGGTTCCCGATGGGTATGCCTGTGTCCGGGTCGACTCCAGGGGTACGGGGCGATCCCCCGGTATGGTTGATGTCTGGTCACGCCGGGAGACGCTCGATCTCTACGAGTGCATCGAGTGGGCCGGCATCCAGTCCTGGAGCAACGGCCGGGTCGGTCTCGCCGGTGTCTCCTACTACGCCATGAATCAATACCAGGTCGCCGCCCTACGGCCGCCGCATCTGAAGGCCATCTGTCCATGGGAGGGGGCATCGGACTGGTATCGGGAATTCTCCCGACACGGCGGCATCCTCTGCGAGTTCGCCGCCGTCTGGTATCCCCGACAAGTGGAGAACGTTCAACACGGAGTGGGACAGCGGGGTTATACGTCGACGGTCACCGGCGAGCTGGTGGCGGGTCCCGACACCATCGACCCAGGCGAGCTAGCCACAAGACGAGCAGACCTCGGCCACGACATTAAGAGCCGGTCTTTGCTCGAGGAGTGGCACCTGGAACGCAATCCCGACTGGAGTACGGTCGAGGTCCCGATGCTGTCAGCAGGTAACTGGGGGGGACACGGTCTCCACCTGCGGGGCAATGTCGAGGCATTCCTCCAGGCGGCCGCTGAGCAGAAATGGCTCGAAATCCACGCGGGAGCTCATTGGGTGGACTTCTATACCGACCGGGGGATCGCATTGCAGAAGGAGTTCTTCGCACACTTCCTCAAGGAAGAGGACAACGGGTGGGATCGTCGTCCCGCGGTCCATCTTCGGGTCCGGCTGGCCGACGGATCCCTGATCGACCGACTCGAACAGGAATGGCCGCTGGCGAGAACCGAGTGGACCCGGTATCACCTCGACGGTGACCAGGGAATGACATCGGAGCCGACCCGGCCAGCCCAGATTCGCTATGACACGACGGGGGAGGGCATCACTTTCAAGACCACGCCTTTCGAGACTGCCACTGAGATCACCGGCCCGATGGCGGCGAGGCTCTACATCTCGTCTGAAACCAGTGATGCCGATCTGTTTCTGGTGGTGAGGCTCTTCGATCCCGAGGACCAGGAGATCACCTTCATGGGGGCCCTCGACCCCAACACACCCCTCGCCCAGGGATGGCTGCGCGCCTCGCACCGCGCCATCGACTCGGACCGGACCCTTCCTTATCGCCCGTATCACCTCCACACTCGCGCCGAGGTGTTGGTTCCCGGTGAAATCTACGAGCTGGACATCGAGATCTGGCCGACATCGATCGTCGTCCCAGCCGGGTACCGCATCGGATTGACAGTCCGAGGGAACGACTACCGATACGAGGGTGATCTGACCGAGTTTGCCCGGACCTTTCACTACGCCAACCGCGGCATCGGGCCATTCGTCCACAACGACCCCGACGATCGGCCGTCCGAGATCTTCGAAGGCGAGGTGACCATCCATCTCGGTGATGGCACCGACTCGTATCTTCTGGTTCCGATCGTGCCGAAAAAGGGGACCGTGTGGGCCGGGAAATGAGATATAGGATGCCAACAGGGGGATCAGGATGAAGCGGCCGAGAGAGCCTCGGGAGGCGAAGCGATGACTCTGCGACCAACGACTGCAAGGGAGTTCGTCCGGGATCAGCTGCGTCGACAGATCCTCTCGGGCGAAATGCCCGGTGGCGCTCGTCTGGTACAGACCCAGGTAGCCACGGACTTCTCGGTCAGCACCACTCCGGTGAGAGAAGCACTTCTCGATCTGGCATCGGAAGGCCTTGTCCGGTTCGACGCTCATCGAGGGGCCGTCGTCAGCCAGCCCGACATCGAGGAACTGTGGGAGACGTTCGAGTTGCGGCGGGTGCTGGAGCCGATGGTGATGACTCTTGCGGTCCCCAAGATCACCCCAGCTATCGCCGACCATCTCGACCAGCTGTGCGACCGAATGGAGGCCACCGCCGACTCAATGGAGTGGGTGCCTTTGAACCGGGAGTTTCACGGAGTCTTCATGGAGATCTGCCGGAGTCCGAGACTGGCCTCATTCGTCGGCGTTCTCCATGACAGCGCCATGTCGTTCCTAACAACTGCCATGCGGTTCCGTCCCGAGATGAGCGAGCACGGGAACACCGATCATCGGATCATGGCCAACGCGGCCCGGGCGGGCGATATCGACACCGCCTCCAGGTGCGCCGGCGACCACATGAATATCACCATGACCGCCGCCAAGGGCTTGCTCGGGACGTCGTCCCCCATCGAGAGTCGCTTCGCCGCTTTCAACTTCTCGGATGAAACAGAGAGGTCGTCCCTCGCCCCGAGGTCGACGCCGCGAGAGCTCTAGGACATCTTCCGCAACTCCAGTATTTGTCGGCACTGCACGCTGCCTCTCCAGTCCTCGAACAATTGCGGCGCCGCGGAGTCGTTTCTCAGATCACGATGGTGAGCACGATCACGGCCAGAAAGATGCTCTGCACCGAGTGGACCGCAATCCCATTCCACGCACTCCGATACCGCTTGGTCGGATCGGCGAGCACAAAGGCATCGGCCAGGATCCCCACGACGTCATGATGGTCGGGAGCGTCGGCGCACATCCGCGATGTGACGTGGGTGAGAATGGTCGATTCCTAGTAGCCGGATTCTTGCGAACGCACTTTGACGAATCTCCGCCGGAGAGAAGGTGTCGCGCGAGGTCCGTGTAGCGAGCCGCGGAAGGCCGCAAGGATCTCATCTCGACACGTCATCGGCTGTTCTCGGGGTAGCGGATGGATTGGCACAAGTCCGCCTAGGCCGAACAGGAGGTGCAAGAGGTCGCCAGTCAGTGACCTCCTCAACGCTGCTCGACGCGGGTGAACCTGGTACCAGGCGTATAGATCGGTCACGATCTCAGGAATCGTCAGCCAGTAGATCCGATGCAGGGCAAGTAGTGGGGCGAGCTCGGCACGAATCTGCAGATGGAGGGCATGAACGATGAACAACCGATCGAAGTCATTGGTACCGAAGTAGGCAGTGGCCCGCTCGGTGTGCTCTTGACGGAGCATCACGAATTTCACGCCACGGGTCCTCGACGGAATCGAGGACTGATCGCCCATAAGAAGGACATCCTTCTAGGAGCTTGCCAAACTCGCGCCCGGTCACGTCCCAATCGTGTTCAGCCTTGACTTCAACGATGAGGCGAGGCCCGATCGTGGTCCCATCCGGCGTGGTGAATGGGGAGAGATCGGCCCGCATCGCAACAAGGTCGATGTCTGACAAGGCATATGGCACCGGCACGGGCAGTTCCTCGTCGATGAGGCAGCCATGCCGCTCCTGAAGCCAGAAGCGCGCCAGCTCGGTCGATGCGTTGCTCCTCGTAGACATGGTTCTCCGTTGTTCGTACCGCGCTAACGCTATTCACCATGCCATCGACGTGTTGTCGCAAATGGGAGTTCGAGATCACGACTCGTGGGCAGGCAATTCGGAGATGTCGATTCTTCTAACGGATCTTCTAACGGATGGGCAATCACCAGGGGTCATCCATAGGCACCGGCCAGCATGCGGATCCCGCGAAACCCCTCGAAGTTGGCACTTTCCGGAACGCGCCGTCACCGCCCAACACCATGAACAAGGAACTCATAACCCGAAGGTCGTGGGTTCAAATCCCACCCCCGCTACGAGAACCCCCAG
>CAZRID010000073.1:0-11394 GCA_964600055.1 uncultured Acidimicrobiaceae bacterium | reverse complement strand
TTTGCGGGCCAGGGCGGCGAAGAAAGCCGCCATGGCGACTATCAAAATCAAGGGGAGCAGCTTCATGAGATCGAGTTTACGGAGGAGAGCGCTCAATCACACGGCCGGCCTGCTATCAGACACCGTGCATGAGGAGTTCGACAACGATGCGTGTGGCTGTGCTGGCCGGCGGAGTGGCTGGAAGCATCGGCCGATACCTGATACAGGTGGCCGGAGATACGGCCGGGTGGCCCTGGGGCACCTTCTGGGCCAACACCGCCGGGGCCTTTCTGCTGGGGGTGTTGGCTGGTCGTATCGGCAGGTCGGAGAGGGCGTCACTTGCCGCTGGTTTCCTGGGGGTGGGGGTCCTTGGAGCCTTTACCACCTTCTCGGCCCTCACCGCCCAGATCCTCGATCTGGACCCTCCGGTCGCTCTCAGCTACGCGACTCTGAGCTTGGTTGCGGGTTTGGCGGCAGCATTGCTCGGGTCGCGTCTGGGCGGGGTTGCGGCTTGATGATCCTCCTGATTGGCTTGACCGGCGGTCTTGGAGCCCTCGCCAGGTACGAGCTGGGGAGGGCGGTGCATCGGCGAACAGCCCGAAGCGACTTCGCCACAGTGGTCATCAACCTGAGTGGAGCGTTTGCCATGGGATGCGTCCTCGGAATAGATGCCCTCCGGCAGATGGAATCCGTTGTCCTGGTCACGGTCGCCGGGGGCTTCCTCGGCGGCTTCACCACCTTCTCCACCTGGATGCTCGATACCGTGATCCTGGCCGCCGATCGGGACCAGGGCAGCTATCGAGCGGCCGCCAACCTGGTGATCACCCTGCTCGGTGGCCTGGCCCTGTTCTCCGCCGGCCGCTGGTTGGCGGCAGCACTGTTGTGAGTTGGCCTACGTGGACTACCCGGAGTCTCTACATCGAACCTTGCATACAAGAGCCGAACATCGCGATGATCGTTCCCGTCCAGCTCGTAGCCAGTGTGGAACGTGACCAGCCACTCAACCGTTCTCGTCGAACCTGAAGGCGTGAACGTCGCCTCGTGACCAGAGTCAAGGCGATGCGTGATGGCGAACAGGTAGCGATCTGGGCATTTCGGAGGACCAATAGGGACCTTTTCCCCCTTCCTCCTCGGAGCCCGCCCTCCGACACTGTAGAAAACGGCCGCTTTCCCAGCGGTCGGAACCTGGTCAAGGAGGCCATAAATGAAGCGACGGACTCTCGACATCATGTTTAGCGTGGGCGGCACCGCCATCGCCGTGTTGCTGGTGGTTTTCGGCTTCGTGCTGAAGACGCAGGCGGACTTTGCCCGTTCCTACGTGGCGGATCAGCTCTCGTCTCAGGCGATCTATTTCACCCCGGCCGAGAACCTGAAAGAGGAGGAAGCGCAGTCGGCGTGCCTGGTGAGATACGGCACAGGCGACGAGGCAGTCCGCCTGATGACTACCGGCAGGCAGGCGGAGTGCTACGCCAACGACTACATCGGGCTCCATCTGGAGTCGGCGGCCGGCGGTCTGAGCTACGCCGAGCTTGGGGCGCCCCAGCGTGAGATGAGGGCCCAGGTCGACGAGGCGAAGGCCAACAACGACCCCACTCTCCCGGATCTGGAGACGCAGCTCGCCACAATCGACCAGCAGCGCGACACCGCATTCCGTGGTGAGACTCTGCGTGGCCTGCTGCTGACGGTGTTCGGGTTCAGCGTGCTTGGCGAGAAGGCTGCGTTGAGTGCCGACGTCGCCTTCGTCGGTGCCGGCCTGATACTGCTGCTATCGGTCGCCGGCTACATACACGCCTTCCGTACCCCCGAGACCGAGCCGTTCGCCGCAGTCGAAGAAAAAGTGTTGGTCTGAGGCAACCTCGGAACTGTCCAGGCTTCCTGCTGAGCCGGGGAGCCTGGACCCGGGCGGTGGCCGATCACTCTTCGGATCTCCGCGCAGCGTATCGACGTCGGTAACAGAGTGTCTGCGCTCTGCTCGTGGAGTTGGTGGGCCCACGTGGACTTGAACCACGGACCTCGTCCTTATCAGGGACGCGCTCTAACCGAGCTGAGCTATGGGCCCAATTGGGATCGGGGAGTGTATCGCGATGGTCAGGAGACGGCCAGACCCCGAGTGCCTAACCGCCGTCGGGTATTACTTTCTCCCGGGTTTGGGAGGAGGAGGGTGGGGGTACCTCAGGGGCCGCCTTGCAAGGAGGGATGTCGCCGAGCGAGTTCACGATCATGATGCATTCCTCGGGAAACCGAATCGGCCCATGGGCCTGGCCCCCCGGGCCATAGATGGTGTCCCAGGGCCCGAAGGTCTCGCCACCGACGATCGCCTGACCCTTGGTGATTATTCCGGCGTGCGAGCCCTCATGACGGTGGCGCGGCAACTCCGAGCCGGCCGGCCATCGAGTCAAGCGTGCGGTGTAGTCACGGGCCGCGTCCTCGACCATCACCTTTTGTGCAGCACCCTCGACGCCGGGCAACGGTTCCCATGAACGATCCTGCTCGAGGGCGATATGAGCCGCGAGACCGTCATGCGACACCTTCTCGACATCACCCCGTACCTCGGTATGAAAGGCTCCGCCATGAAGGGTTGCGAACAGGACGCAGCCCATCTCGTAGAGGAGGGGGCCGTGAGCGACGCCGCCAGGACCGTACACCAGGTCACCCGGCCCGAAGGTCTGCTCATCGATGGTTGCCGATCCGACCAACACCCAGGTGGCATGGGTGCCATTGTGAATGTGCCTGGGTTCTGTCACTCCCCGTCCGTACCAGATGATCCTGATGCCGAGTTCGTGGATCTCGTCTCTGTGGAGACGTTTGACGAGCGGGGGCCATTGGTCCTCGTCGCGTCGCTCCCAGGGAACGTCGCCGAACCGTACGCATACGTAGCCATCGATCGCCTGCAACCGGTTACCCGCTTCCCTCGGCTTTGCGCCGGACGTGTCGCTCCAAGGGGTTGGGCGCCGTCAGCGCCCCGGGGGGGCTACTGGGGGCATGTCCGCCGAAGCGGTCGGTAAGCCGCGCTGCCGCGTCCATCACGGCCGCGGCCATCTCAGGCAACTCCGAATCCAGATGACGCTCCAAGGGTCGACTGATCACGATGGAGCCACGGCACACTCCCAAGGGGTCATAGAAGGGAGCCGCCACCGCAGTGCCACCGATCATCCGCTCGCTCTTAGTGAAGGAGAAGCCCCTGGCTCGATCGACCTTGACGCCTTCGATCAATGCAGCCCTACTCGTGATCGTCTTCTCGGTGAACGCTTCCAGGTTTAGACCATCCAGGGTCGCCTCGAGCTCTTCGTCGGTCATCCCAAACAGGATTGCTCGGGCGGGAGCACCGGCATGGAGCGGATTCATGTGACCGAGCTCGATGACGTAGCGGATCGGCCTCGTGCACTCCATCTTGGCGCGATATATGAATCCGCCCGTCTCTCGAACCGCGAGGTAAGTGGTCTCGTTGAAGCGGTCGACGAGTTCGGTCAAGATCGGGCGGGCGGCCACTGCGAAACTGTCGCGGGCCACCAGAGCGGCTCCTACTGCGAACAAACGCGGTCCCACCGAATACCGGCCGAGGACGTCCTGGTTGACGAACCCGAGCTCCTGGAGTTGGGTCAGCAGTCTGTTGACGGAGCTCTTGTCGATTCCGATGGACCGAGCGGTCTCGCGCACCCCAATTCCATTGGGGGCGTCGACCAGAGCCTCGATAAGGGCCACGATCCGCCAGGCGGCACTTTTCTCAGGCGCCGTTCCATCTTTCGAGTCTGCGTTGGTCTCATTCGTATTCACCATGCGATGATTGAGTCTCTTCGGGCCGAAGACGGGGCGTCGGACGCTGCTGGGAGAGTGTACCGCTCAGCAAGACAATGTCTTGACTTTGGGCTACAAATCGTCCTACCGTCGGCAGGCAGTTCAGGAGGAGGAAGAACCGATGAGGACGGATCAGAGAGCCGATACCGGTGGACGCAGAGCCGGGAGCGAGGTCTGATGACAGAGCTTTCGGTGCTTCTCGATGGGCAGCCGATGCGGACCAAACAGGGGATCGTCGGGTTCTGTTCGATCGTTCTGGTCGAAGGCGAGAAACGAACCCTCATCGACACCGGACACGTCGGTCGCAGGACGGTCCTACAAGCCGCCCTGGCCAATAGGGGGCTGACCACCAACGACATCGACACGATCGTGGTCACTCACGCCCATTGGGACCATGCCCAGAACCTCGACATCTTTCCCGAAGCCGAGATCCTCATTCATCCGCTCGAGCGCAAGTACGCCGCAAAGCCTCACGTCAATGACTGGGCGACGCCCGCCTGGTCGGGGGCGATGATCGAGCACCAGCGCAAGATCACCGAGGTCGACGAGGGATATGAGATCGAGCCCGGTGTGAGCATCCTCTACACGCCAGGGCATTCACCAGGCAGCATCTGCGTCGGAGTCGACCTGGGTGACCGCTTCGCGGTTGTTAGCGGAGACGTCCTCCATTACTCAAGAGCCGCCTTGACCAAGAAGAATCCGGTGGTCTTCTGGAGCGAGGAAGAGGCCAGTCGGAGCATCCACCGGATCACCGAGATCGCTGACGTGATCTATCCGGGCCACGACCGACCTTTCAGTGTGAACGGCGACGAAATCACCTATGAGTACCCACTTTCCCTCACCATCATCTCGGTCGACCCCAATGCCGAAGGCGTCAGCTTCCAGCAGACCCCGGCTCCGGCGTTTGTGATGGCCGGCATCGAAGATCAGCGGATCGACTGAACACCCGGCGTGATGCAGAACCGAATCGCGACAGCGAACTCATGAAGGGATACGAGGTAGTCGCACGGACGCTGAATGGCTATGGGGTAACCCATGTCTTCTTTGTTCCCACGATCCTCAACCAAACGCTGGTCGAGATGGAGGCGTCGTCTATCGCTCGGATCGTCACCCACGGCGAGAAGGCGGCCGCCTATATGGCCGACGGGTATGCACGGGTTTCCCATCGGCCGGGGGTGTGCATGGCGCAGATGGTGGGCTCGGCCAACCTCGCCGCTGGTCTCAGAGATGCCCGTCTTGCTTCCAGTCCGGTGCTTGCCCTCACCGGTGGCCCGTGGGCCCACAGCCGGGACCGTTTTCAGTATCAGGAAGTCGACGATCGATTGATGTTCCTTCCCGTCACCAAGGCCAGCTATCGATTGGACAGCGTCGATCGAGTCGGAAGTACTTTGAGGCGGGCCTTCCGGGTGGCCCTCAGCGGCCGCCCCGGTCCCGTTCACATCGAATTCGCCGGTCATCACGGCGATGTCCTCGAGACTCAGGACACCGACGAGCCGTTCCTTCTCGAGGAGCGCTTCAAGAGCCTTCCACCCTATCGGCCGGCTGCCGATCCGGACGATGTCGAGCTTGCCGCCCGATCGATCGCCAACGCCGAGCACCCATTGATCATCGCCGGCGGTGGCGTTCGTCAATCGGACAGCGCCGCGGCGCTGGTCGAGTTCGCCAACGGGTTTCAGATCCCGGTAGCGACCTCGCTTACCGGCAAGGACGTGATCTCGGCGAAGCACCCATTGTCGGTAGGCGTAACCGGCCTGTACTCACGTGATGCCGCCAACGAGGTGGCCTCCAGAGCCGATCTCGTGATCCTGGTCGGGACCACGGCCGGGAGCCAGGTCAGCCACAGCTGGAGGGTGCCGGATTCCCGCGTGCCCGTGATCCATATCGACCTGGACCCGGAGGTGATGGGGATCAACTACCCCAACACAACCGGACTGGTGGGAGACATCGCATCGGTGGTGAGCCAACTGTCCGAAGGCCTTGGCGATCTGCCGCAGAAAGACAGGACCGGATGGCTATCGATCACCCGGTCCATCGTCGACGAGTGGTACCGCCAAACCGCCGCCGTTCGGGAGTCTTCGTCGGGGCCGATGCGTCCGGAGCGGCTCTGCCAGGAACTTTCCAACCATCTCCCTGACAACGCCGTCGTCGTGTCCGACACCGGCCACGCCGGAATGTGGACCGCAGGTTGGCTCGACCTCACCTCAAACAATCAGAGGTTGATCCGCTGCGCCGGATCCCTGGGGTGGGGTTTCCCGGGCGGTTTGGGGGCGCAATGCGCTGTTCCCGACCGGCCGGTTGTGGTGTTCACCGGTGACGGTGGGCTCTGGTACCACGTCGCCGAACTGGAGACTGCTGCCCGTTGGAACATCCCGGCCACGATCGTCGTCAACAACAACCACTCCCTAAACCAGGAGATCAATATCTGGAAGGACGCCTATGGAGGCGAGCTCAGGGGGCGTCATGAGGAACTGTGGCGATTTGACCAGACCGACATCGCCGGGGTGGCGCGGGCCATGGGGGTCCCGTCGGTGCGGGTCGAAAACCCGGAAGAGGTGGGGCCGGCGCTCAGCAAGGCGGTGGGTTCGGGCGGGCCGTTCTTGATCGAGGTCATTACCGACACCTTCGCCATCGCCCCCAAGGCAGTCATCCCTGCCCACAACCCCCCAGAACGGAACGAATGACCGTCATCGACGTGCATGCCCACATGGCCACTCCTGAGCTGCTGCAACGGATCACCGAGACCGGCACCAGCAAAGCCCCAGCTTTCGAGGAGACCGAGGCCGGGCTGATGCTCCGGTTTGGCGGCAAGGGCGGCCTCGGTCCGATCCCAAGCGGAATCCACGACCTCTCATTGCGCCTTGCCGACATGGATCGCCAGGGTGTCGACCTCCAGGTGGTGGCGGTGGCGCCCATTCTCTTTGGCTACGACCAGCCGGCTCCCATCGGATCGTTGATCGCCAGAGCCATCAACGACTCGCTCATCGAGATGGCGGCGGGAACACCCGACCGCTTTCTGGTTGCGGCCACACTGCCGTTTCAGGACGTCGACGCCTCACTGGAGGAACTCGAGAGGTTGTCGACGGTCGAGTCGGTCCGGGCTCTTCAGATCGGTTCGCACATCGCCGGCCGCAACCTCGACGACCCTGAGTTCGAGCCTATCTGGAACGCAATTTCCCGGTCCGGTCTGGGGGTGGTGATCCATCCCTATGACGTGGCCGGCCGGGATCGGATGACTCGCTATCACATCGTCAATCTGGTCGGGAACCCCAATGACTCGACGATCGCCATCGCCTCCCTGATCTTCGGGGGTGTCCTTGAGAGGAACCCGCTCCCGATCGTTTTTGTACATGGTGGTGGGTTCGCCCCGTACCAGATCGGGCGCTGGGACCATGGGTGGAGGGCGCGGACCGACTCACATCAGGGCTCCAGCCGGTCCCCGTCGCAGACACTGGCCGGTTGTTTCTTCGACACCCTCACCCACGATGACGACTCGCTGCGCTTCCTCGGTCAGAGGGTTGGATGGGGGCAGGTCATGGTCGGTAGCGATTACCCCTTCGACATGGCCGAGCCCGATCCGGTGGTGGCCATTCGCCGGCTCGGCCTCGATACCGAGGACGAGCGGCGGGTGCTCGAGTCGAATGCCCGCAGATTCCTGAGTCTTGAAGCCGTCGTGTCCTAGAAGTGTCCGAATCGCCGTACTAGAGGAGGAAGAGATGACCAAGTCACGAGACCCTGGAGAATCGATACGGGATAGAGGTTCCCCAGGTGGACCAAAGGAGGGCGGGCGCTCGGTTCGACGGTGGGCGGTGTCTGCAGCGATGCCGCTCATCATCGGCGCTTGCTCCGGGGGTGGCGGAGGAGAGACCACGGCAGCACCGACCGAAACGACCGATGGTGGCTCGACCGAGACCACCGCGGCCCCGTCGGGCGATCAGTTGTCGGTAAACTTCATCTTCCCCAACGAAGGCAACCCGGAGATCATCTTCTATGCCTTCTTTGTGGCGGAGGACCTCGGCTTCTTTGCTGAGGAGAACCTGGTCGCAACACCGATTGGATCGGACGGATCCAGCGCAGCTACCCAGCAAATGGTGGCCGGGCAGGCCGATGCCGGAACCCCCTTCTCGGCTGCGGTCCTCGAAGCCTTCACCCTCGGACTCGACACGAGATACTTGTACACATACAGCACCGCCCAGAACTTCGGGATCGTTGTCCTCGACGACAGCCCCATCCAGAGCGTGGCCGACCTTGCGGGCAAGACCATCGGCATCTCGGAGGAGGACGGCGGCGAGGTCCCGGTCATCAGAGCTGCCCTCCAGAACGTCGGTCTCGATCCCGACAACGACGTCACCCTGCTGGCGATCGGCGAGGGCGGTCCTGCCACTTTGGCTGCGATCGAGAATGGTGAAGTCGACGCCTACTCCTCCTCGACCGGTGATCAGCTGACCCTCAGAGCGAGAGGGCTGGTTCTCCGTGATATCACTCCCCCCGAGTTCGATGCATTCCCGGCCCACGGGATCAGCACCACGGTCGACGCTCTCGAGAACAACCGGGCCGGCCTGGTCGCACTGGCGCGGGGCTACGCCAAGGCCACCCTGTTCTGTCAGACCAGCCCCGAGGCGTGCGAAACCATAATGAAGCGCCTCAGCCCGATCGAGTGGGAGGAAGAAGAGTTGGGCGACCTCAACCTCCAGCGTCTGATCGACATCACAGCCGTACCGGAGGGTTCGCTGATCGGCGAACATCGCCGTGAGGCTTGGGACGCCTTCAACCAGTTCCGGGTCGACACCGACGAGGAAGCGATTCTCGCCGACCTCGACACCTTCCTGGTGAGCGACCTGACCGAGGAGTTCAACGACTTCGATCATCAGGCCCTCATCGACATGGCCAACGGATACTCGGAGTAGGACGTTGACGTTGCTGGCTTCGTCGATTTTCGAGGCCCGAGAGCTGTCGAAGATCTACCCAACCCCCTCCGGGGAGTTGCAGGCGCTCGATAGCGTGTCCTTCTCGATCGAGCAGGGAGATTTCGTCTCCCTGCTCGGTCCTAGTGGATGCGGCAAGTCGACGCTGCTGAACCTTCTTGGTGGGTTGATGGCACCAAGCAGTGGCGAACTCCTACTCGAAGGGCAACCGATCCTCAGGCCCAGTCGCGATGTCGGGATGATGTTTCAGACTCCGGTGCTCTTCCCGTGGCGCACTGTTCTCGAAAACGTGATGCTCTCGGTGGAGGTGTTGGGGCTTAACCAGGACGAGTATCGGGAGCGGGCCAGGGCAGTCCTGGATTCGGTAGGTCTCGGTGGATTCGCCGACTCCTATCCGAGGCAACTGTCCGGTGGCATGCAACAACGTGCTGCCCTCTCCCGGGTTCTCGTGTACGAACCCAAGGTGCTGCTGTTGGACGAGCCGTTCGGCGCCCTCGATGAGTTCACACGCGAGGCGATGAACCTCGAGTTGATGCGACTATGGGAGCAGAGGAGCTATTCGATCGTCCTTGTGACCCACAACATCGCCGAGGCCGTATTCATGTCCAAGCGCGTGGTGGTGATGACGGCTCGTCCCGGTCGCATTGCCAGGATCGTCGACATCGACCTTCCCATCCCCCGGACTCTCGACGTGATGCAGACCAAGGAGTACACGGATCTCATCTTCGAGGTCCGCGGCATCCTCGGGATCGATCGGTGACGTCACGGATGGTTGCTCCGAACCGATGGCGGAACGCGTTGGCTTACGGATGGCCCTCGATCGCCCTTCTCGTGGTCCTGCTGGGTGCCTGGGAAGTCCTCTATCGGGCAGGGGCCATCCATCAGGTCTTGTTTCCGCCGCCAAGCGCCGTCGCCGGGGCACTCGGAAGCCTGCTCTCCTCGCCCGAGTTCTACGCCAACTATCGGATAACTCTGTTCGAGATCCTGGTGGGTTTCGTGCTCGGGATCACTGTGGGCTTCATCCTCGGGGTCCTCTTCACTCTCCTGCCCAGGGTCAGAGCCGTCATGTACTCCTACATGGTGGCATTCCAGGCCCTCCCCAAGATCGTGCTGGCTCCACTATTCGTGGTCTGGTTTGGCTTCGGTCCCAGCTCGAAGGTGGCCATGGCGCTCACCATTTGCTTCTTCCCGGTGCTGGTCAACACGATGCTCGGCTTCACCTTGGTCGACTCCGATAGGTTGAAGGTCATGCGGTCGCTCCTGGCAACCCGATGGCAGATCCTCACCAAATTGCGGTTGCCGGGTGCCCTCCCGACCGTGTTTGCCGGCATCAAGACCGCCCTGACCCTGGCGATCTTCGGAACCATCGCCGCCGAATTCACCGGGGCATCCGTGGGTGTTGGTCCGATGGTCAAGAACTACAACAGCCTCATTCTCGTCGACTATGTCCTTGCTCTGGTGCTCACCCTGGTGGCCCTTGGTTGGATTGCCTATGGGCTCATGAACTGGATCGATCGCAAGCTGACCTTCTGGGCGGAGGCAGAGGCGCATGGCCGCTAGGACCAGCCGCGAGGACGGCGTCGAAGCCAGGGAAGTCCTCTCCCGGCCATGGGTGGTTATCTGGTCGACCGTCGCGTTCGTTGGGTTCCTCGGCCTGTGGGAGTTGATCGTCCGCGCTGAACTGGTCCACCGGATCATCCTGCCCGGCCCGGGCGAGGTGGGCGTTGCTCTTTGGGAGCTCGTCACCTCGAAGGCGTTTCCCGGTCACCTGCGAACGACGATGTTTGAGACAGCGGGTGGGTTTGTGCTCGGATCCGCCTTGGGATTCCTCCTGGCATTGGCGGTCGTCGTTTCACCCTTTCTCTCGCGGATGCTGCGGCCGTTCATCGTCGCTCTTCAGGTTGCGCCCAAGATCGCGCTTGCGCCACTGCTGATCACGTGGTTCGGGTTCGGCCCCAATTCAAAGATCGCCCAGTCGGTGCTTCTGACGTTCTTCCCGGTGTTCATCAACACCGACGTGGGTCTGTCCAAGATCGACCCCGACGGTCTCAAGATGATGCGCTCGCTTCTCGCCAGCCGCTGGGAGATCTTCTCGAAGTTGAGACTGCCAAGTGCCCTCCCGGCGACCTTCCTCGGACTGCGGGTAGGCCTCACCTTCTCCCTGATCGGAGCCGTGGTGGCGGAGATGATCGCGGCCCGAAGCGGGCTCGGGCTGGTGCTGGTCCAGTCGCACGCCCGCTTTGCCATCGACACCATGTATGCCGTGATCGTGATCATGTCCCTGATCGGACTAGTCCTGTTCGTCGCTATTGCCTGGTTGGACCGAAAGGTCATCTATTGGCGGGAGGAGCGGTCGGGCCTTCTGTGAACTCAGGGGAAAGGACCCTGAAGCTGTCGGACCGGGTCTGATGTGATGACTCGGGAGAGGGTTGCGAGTTGCAACCCCTGCCAGCAGCGCGTTACGTGATGTGAAGCCTTCACACAGAAGCGACAGACGTCTCGACCTCGTGCTGCTACGCCTCCGGTCAGGCGCCAATTGAGACGACAACACTCGGTACGCTGGATAGGTCGATGTAGGTCGAGGCAGGAGAGCCATGTCAATACCCACAGAGCCAGTCGGAAGCATTCCCCGTCCGAAGGAACTGATCGAGGCCGTCATCGCCCACACGGCGGCGCAACTCCCGACCGAGGAGCTTGC
>CAZRID010000072.1:0-11466 GCA_964600055.1 uncultured Acidimicrobiaceae bacterium | reverse complement strand
CTTTGGCCGGGTGATGGGTTTCGAGTCCGTGGTATCGGTCCGATGGTTTGCCTCGGGTTCGGTGGACTCCAACCAGTCCGATGTGCCCGGCTTTGAGGAGCCGGTCGAGGTGGGTGCCGCGTAGGGCACGGTCGTAGGCGTAGCCGACGAGGCCGGGGAGTTGTTGGGCTGCCTGGAGGTATTGGTCGACGACAAGGTGTCCTTCGCTCTGTCTTGCCGGAGTGATCGGGTCGATGGCGAGGAACGCCGATCTCGACCCGGCCGAATGCACCCCCGAAAGCGTGTGCAGAATCCTCACCAGCACCAACTGAGCCGATTATGCGCCGCTGGCCATGTTTGGTGAGCATCACACCGGGGGCAGCCATCGATAACCGAACATAGGGGAGGAGCAGCGTCTTCAAGGGGCCGATGGCACGGAATGCTGTGACTCGGGTGACTGTTGGGCGTGGCATGCTGCGAACGGCGCTAATCGAGGTGTGCCTGGTTGGCCTCACCGTGACCGCTTGTAGTGCACCGAACGCTTCCGAAGCCGCGATCCGTCCTTTCGACGAAGTCCAGGCGTCGGAATTCTCCTTCGAAGTCGATCCGGCGAATCCGAGCCGTGCGATATTCCGGGTCACCACGACCGAGCCAATGATCTGCGCCATCGTTTGGGGCGAAGACGAAGGATTAGGAAACCTCAACAACTCGCTCAATATGGCGGGGACAGGAATCGTCCAGCACGACGTCTTCTTGCCCGACGCGATACCGGGCGTCGAGTACAGGTTTGTCGTTCAGGGGTCGACTGCTGATGGCGCCCTCTACCGGTCGGAGGTGGGGACGTTCGTCATTCCAGAGGTAGAGGCGACCGCGCCCAATACGGATGACAGGATCAACCTGGCGTTGGACGCCGATGTCGTCGCGGTCAGTTCGGAGTTCAGCGCATCCTTCGCCGCAGTCAACGCGGTAGACGGAGACCTGGGCACGGAGTGGTCCACCGCCGACGATGGTGACGATGCTTGGATCACTCTCGACATGGGCGAGCCCACCGAGGCGTCAGGGTTTGAGTTCCTCACTCGGTCAATGACCGACGGGACCCCTCTCACCGAGACCTACACCGTGACCATCGACGGCGGTGAGCCCTTGGGCCCTTATCCGGCAGGTAGCCCGGCCGATCCGCAGCCCAGCGATGCCCCGGTTACCGGCCAGGTGTTCACTTTCGAGGTGGCGGCCTCGTCGGGTGGCAACACTGGGGCGGTTGAGATTCGGATCCTCGGCAGCTAGCCCATCCCGGGCCTCGACCTAGTGCTGCTCAGCCGATCATGGCGGTGTCGCCGACAGCTGTGTCCAGCTCGGAGGATTCGATCATGGGTCGGCTTGGGTGGGTGGAAAATGGGGCGCGGGTCGCGCGATCAGCAGGCGGATCGTAGCGGTAAGGGCCGGACCTCAGGTTCGAGAGGAGGTTCATGAGTCGAGCCAAGCTAGCGATCACCCTCGCCAAGCCAGTCGAGGGCCTCGGTGTATCTATCCATCTCCGCCACGTAAGCCTTCGAGTCCGCCTTGATTGCCTCTGCATGGTGGCCATGACGCATTCCCATCGCCAGCGCCGCAAAACGAGCTCCCCGGAAGTAGACCCGGAGGTCATGGATTGACAGCGACCGCGGACCCGACTCGGCCGGCCCGATGAGCGGAGGCTCCTGGGTGGTCGGAGGGAGGGCCAACTGTTGGACTGCCGTCACCACCTGGTCCTCGGGTAGACGATCAGCGAAATCTCGAGATACGAACCGGAACGCCTCCTCCCGGTCGGGGGTGACCACCACTATGGCCGGTCGGGAGATCTGACGGTCGTCCTTCTCATCGGAGAGGCCGTACGGGGATATCGCGTGGGACCTATCGGGGTCGGACAGGTAGGAGAAGGGAAGCGAGAGTTTCTCGACCAATGCGGCATTCCGTTCTGGAGAGTCGATAGAAACGGCAAACAAGCGGACGCCCGCCTCGAGAAGCTGTTGATGTCGCATCGCCAGGCTGACCAGCTGGCCGTTGCAGTATGGTCACCAATCGCCCCGGTTGTAGACCAGCATCACCGCGGCGTCGAGGTGATCAGAAAGCCTCCAGGGTTTTCCTTCTTGGTCGATGACGGTGAAGTCGGCCAGCATCAGCCGACCATAGCCCGAGGGGTAATTCGAGGACACGGGATGCTCTCACAGAGATCAGCCACAGAACTCCAAGATGAAGCCCGGTCTCGTCGGGAAGATGCCATCGCGATCAGCGCACTTTGCGGCGCTACTCCCCCCTCCGGGGGAGAAACGGCGCACGTGCCTCGGGTAAGCGGTTCTTTGCGTCGCGCTCGGGCGCCGGGCTCGGGCCACGACCATAATCGGGGCTGGATAGATGCTTGATTGAGGAGGTTGCTTTGGGAACGGCGTTCCATACCGCACATCGGTCGGAGATTCAGTGGCAGGACGACACGGAGGTTTTGACACTGGGTCATGGCGTCCAAGTTAAGATCATGTATGAGGATCCAGAGACTCAGCACACAGACATGCTGATCAAGTTTCCGTCCGGGTACACCGAGCCTCGTCACAATCATGAGAGCAGTCATTCGGTGATCGTCCTGGAAGGTCTGCAGATCGCAGAAGGCGAGCCCATGCACCCGGGCGATTACGTTTGGGCGGATGGGACCCGCGCGCATGGGCCATTCGAGTATCCCGAGGGATGCGTGGTTTTCGCCAGCTTCCGCGGACCATCGGCAAAGCATCGTTATGAGGGCAGCCCCGCCGGTGACATCTGAAGCCGGCCGATGAACCTCGTCGATCTCACCGTTTCGATCGGGAAAGACACCTTCAGCCCGCCTTCTGTGAACCAGCCGATCGGCATCAAGGAGCACTACAAGGAACCTGGCTTCTGGATGGTGTCGGAGATAACGATGATGCTCCACTCCGGATCTCATGTGGACTTCACCAAGCACTACGTAGAGCATGGTGAAACGGCCGAGAACGTCCTCCTCGAACGCACGTGCGGCGACGCGGTGATCATCGATCTCACGCCGGTCGAGCCGGATCACGACATCACTCCGGCCGACCTGGCGGCGGCCTCTCCCGAGATCCATCGAGACGACATCGTGTTGGTCAGGACCGGTTGGTCAGACCGCGCCTGGGGTGATTTCCCCCGCTACTACGTCGAATCGCCGGCGTGCACCCCGGAGGCGGCCCGTTGGCTGGTGAACACAGGCGCCAAGGCGATCGGGTTCGACTGCTTTCCGGAGCGAGCGGCGAAGAAGCAGAACTATCTGCCCAGCGAGTTCGTGGTTCACGAGATCGTCGGTGACTCCGGAGCGATCCTCATGCAGACGATCACGAACCTCGGCCTCCTGCCCACCGATCGGCGCTTCCCCTTTTTCGCCGCCTTTCTGAAGGTGAAGGGAGGCGAGGGTGCCCCGGCCCGCTTCTTCGCCCTTATCGACTGACCGGCAGCGAAATGGCTGAGACGCTGGCCGAGAGTCAATCGGGGTATCGGATCCATCGCTGGGGGCACGAGCCGGTGTGGGAGGAGTTCCCGCGCCGGCAGCCGGCGGCAGGGGAAGCCACGGTGCGGGTCGAGGCTTGTGGGGTCGGGCTCACCGTCCTCAATTGCATCGACGGCAACCTCTCGGACGATCCGTCGCTCCTGCCCCTGGTCCCGGGACATGAGATCGCTGGTCTGGTAACGGCCGTAGGTCCCGACGTCACTCCCGATCTGATCGGCCGGCGTGTGGTGGCCTACTTCTATCTGAGCTGTGGTTCCTGCACCGAGTGCGGCCAAGGGGAAGACTCTCGATGCCGTCGACTGGCAGGATGGATCGGAGTCCACCGTGACGGCGGGTATGCCCCATTCACCGTGCTCCCAGCCTCCAACCTGATCGCGGTGCCGGAGGGACTCGATCCGGTGTCGGCGACGGTGGTTCCCGATGCGGTGGCGACCCCTGTCCACGTGGCGGAGCGGGCGGGGATCGAGGAACGGGACCGAGTGGTGGTCATCGGGGCCGGTGGTGGGGTAGGCATCCACATGATCCAGGTGGTGGGGATGCGGGGGGCACAGGTCGCCGGTTTCGACGTCACTCCGGAGAAGTTGGAGGAGATCGAAAACCTGGGGGCTCGGGCGGTGGAGTCGACCGACTTCTCCGCTCTCGGGTCTCCGTTCGATGACGGACCTCCAACCGTTGTGGTCGATCTCTTGGGATCGAGTGAGGCGACTCGATGGGCGATCGACATGCTCGGCACCGGGGGTCGGCTGGTCAGCCTCACCACGTTTCGGGATCGTCCGGTCCCTTTCGAGTCGCGCGAGCTGGTATTCCGGGAGTTATCACTGCTCGGGTCGAGGTATGCGAGGAAACGAGAGGTCGTGGAGGCAGCACGTTTGGTCGCCTCCGGTGCGGTGAGACCGATGATCGGGGAGACGACGGGACCGAGCGGCCTCTTGGAGCTCCACGCCGGGCTTCGATCGCATCGGCTGGTGGGTCGAGGCGCGCTGGTGTGGGGCGAGGGATGACGACCGAGACTGGTGAGATGAGGCTGCCCAGCCGGGTGGATGGCGTCTTCGTGGGTGGCGGCCACAATTCGCTGGTTTGCGCCGCTTACCTGGCTCGGGCCGGGCTCAGAGTCTTGGTGTTGGAAGCGGCCCCCCAGATCGGTGGCGGTACCACCACCGACGAGATCACCCTTCCGCACTTCAAGCACAATCTCCATGCTTTCTTCGTCCGCTGGACACCGGAGTATGCGGTGTGGCGTGACCTGGGACTGGATCGGTACTCGGTGCGATCCATCTACCCCCAGGTGCAGAATGCGGTTCCCTTCGACGGCGGGGCCCGGGCGCTGGTGACCTATGCCGATCTCGAACGCTCGCTGACCGAGATCGCCCGGCTGTCCCGGCGGGACGCCGAGACCTACCGACGGTTACACACCGAGTTCTCCGAGTTGGCGCGGCGGGTCGACACCCCGCTTCGCTTCGCTCCTCCCCTCCCCCCAGACGAGCTGCGGGCGCTGCTGGGGGCATCGAGGCTGGGGCGGCGCTACCTGGATCTGGACAGCAGGTCGCCCCTGGAAATCGTGTGCGATGCCTTTGAGAGCGAGCCGCTTCGCAGCCTCGTCCTCTTCAATGTCGCGGTCCGCGGCTATCTCCCCAACCTGGACGTGAAGGGAGTCGGCTCCATCGTCGCCCTCGCCCTCCCCAACTCCCACCAGGGTCGGCTGGTGGAAGGCGGCACCTACGAGGTGGCGCGAGCGATCGCCGACTCCGTGATCTCAGCCGGGGGCGCGATCGCGATCCGGGCCAAGGTGGCATCTGTCGACGTATCGGGTGGCCGGGCGGTGGGTGTTGAGCTCGAGGACGGGCGCAGGGTCGAGGCGACCCGCTTCGTCGTCAGCGGTGCACCGGCACCCATCACGATGCTCGAGTTGGTCGGGTCGGCGCATCTCGATCCGGCGCTCCGTGACGAGCTCGAAGGCTACAGGTGGCTCGAGGAGGCTCTGTTCGGACTGCATTGGGCGCTGTCGGACCGACCGCGCTTCGAGTCGGAGAGCTACAACCCCGACGTTCCCAGGGCGTTGAACCTCGCCCTCGGTTACGAGTCCTCGCGCGATCTGTTGGACGGCATGGATGCGATTCGTGCCGCTCAAAACGTCGCCCACGGACCGGTCCACGTGTCGTTGCCGACGATTCACGATCCCACTCAGGCGCCGGAGGGCTTTCACACCACGTTCGGCTGGCATTTCGTGCCCGGTCCCGCCACCAGGGGAAGATGGGACGAGGCGGCAGTGGCGGATCGGGTCGATGCGATGGTCGGGACGTACAGAAAATACGCATCGAACATCGAGGACGTGACGATCGGGTTGACCCCCCATTCGCCGGACGACACCGAAGCCCGGGTGATCTCGATGCGGGGCGGGGACCGGCACCATGGAAGCTTCCATCCCGACAACTGGGGGCACGCCCGCCCGACCGCGATGATGCCGGGGTATCGGACCCCGATCGAGGGCCTGTATCTCTGTGGGGCCTCGCAACACCCCGGTGGGAGCTTCCACGGGCAGCCCGGTTACAACGCGGCGGGGGTCGTGGTCGAAGACCTCGGCCTCGAACCATGGTGGGAACCGGCCGATGCGCGCAAGGCTCTCCACGACCTGGATTGACGCGAAGGAGCCGACCACACCTGTGAGATGTGAGGGTCCCGCTTCGGCCTTCATCCCCGCCGAATATCACATATGATGGCAAAATCCATCCGAGACGAGGAGGCACCGGTATAAACGACACGGTCGACCGCCATCCTCGGGAGTCTGAGCTTTCCCCCTCCTCGATAGTGACGAAGAGATGGCTGGTGATTGGGGCGTGGGTGATCGTCGCAATCCTCGCCTTGTGGTGGATTCTCGGTCAGATGAGCCTGCGATCGTTCTGGATCCAGATGCTCAATGGCCTCAGCTTCGGGGCGGTCCTCTTCTTTCTCGCTTCCGGGTTCACCCTGATCTTCGGTCTGATGAGGATCACGAATCTGGCTCACGGGGGGTTCTATCTGGTCGGCGCCTACATCGGGATCATGGTGATGTCACTCACCGGGAACTTCCTCATCGCCCTGATCCTTTCTTCGACGGCCATCATGCTGCTCGGTCTGTTCACCGAGCGGGTGTTGCTTCGGCCGATACGGGGGCTGGAGAAGCCCGAGGTGCTCTTGACCATCGGGCTCACTTTCGTCCTCGGTGATCTCTCTCTCGCCATCTGGGGCGGGGATCCGATGCCGGTGCCGGTTCCGGGGTTCCTGGAAGGCCCGGTCCGCGTCGGAGACATCGCTTATCCCCGATATCGGCTCTTCGTCCTGGTCTGCGCCGTGGCAGTGGGTGCCGTCCTCTTCTACATCGAACGCAGAACTCGAATCGGAGCGATGGTGCGGGCAGGGGTCGACGATCGTGAGACCGTTGCCGCCCTCGGGATCAACATCAAAGCGGTCTTCACCGGAGTCTTCATGTTCGGCGCCTTCCTTGCCGGTTTCGCAGGCGTGATCGGAGGTGGGTTCCTCAGTGTGCTGCCCGGCCAGGACTTCGAGATCCTGCTCTTCGCACTGGTTGTCGTCATCCTCGGCGGGCTGGGGAGTCTTCCCGGTGCCGTGCTCGGGGCGGTGCTCGTCGGTCTCATCGATGCCTTCGCCAAGGCTCTGGTCCCGGAGTTGGCTTTCTTCACCCTGTTCGCACCCATGGCTCTCATCCTCGTGCTTCGGCCCCAGGGGCTTCTGGGAAGAGTGACCTGATGGAGCTGGTTCGTCGGTTGTCGCCCACCGCACGTCTGAAGCTCGTCCTCCTCGCCCTGGCCATCGGGGTGGGGATAGCTCTCCCTTACATGGTCAGCTCGTTCCTTGTCGGGCTCGCCACCCTGGCACTGATCGGGGGCCTCTTCTCGATGAGCATCGACCTGCTCGGAGGGTATGGCGGGCTGATCACACTTGGCCAGGCAGGTGTGTCGGCGGCAGCCGGCTATGGGGTGGGCTATATGGCCAACCGGGTCGGCGCCGGACATGTCGCCCAGATCCTCACGGGTCTCGCCGTCGGGCTTCTGGTTTCGGCGATCTTCGGAGTGATGGCCATGCGCTCCGACAGTGTCTATTTCATCATGATCACCCTGGCCCAGGGCATGATCGTGTGGGGCCTCTCCATCCGTCTCAACCGGATTACCGGGGCCGAGAATGGGCTGACCGGCATTGCTCGTCCCCCCGGGCTCACCGTCTACTGGCAGTACTACTGGTTCGCACTGGGCGTGGTGCTGCTCTGTTCGCTCTTGCTCTTTGTCGTGGTGAGGTCCCCGTTCGGTTCCTCGATCAGAGGCATCCGGGAGAGCGAGGGCCGGATGCGGATGCTCGGCTACAACACCTCGCTGCAGAAGTTCTACCTCTTCATGGTGGCCGGCTTCTTCGCAACCATCGCCGGGATCCTGCTCGTCTACCTCAACCAGTTCATCAGCCCGTCATCTGCACACCTGACCGCGTCCGCCATTGGAGTCCTCCAGGCGATCCTGGGTGGGATGGGGACCCTGGTCGGGCCGATGATCGGCTCGTTTGTCCTCGTCTTCATCAGGAACGTGGTCAGCCAGTACCTGGAGCGGTGGCCCACCCTGATGGGCCTGATCTTCATCGTCGTGATCCTCTTTGCACGGAGAGGAATCGTGGGCGCTCTCTCCAGAGGATGGCGGGCGTGGCTGCGACGGCGACACGTCGATGAGGTGACACCGCCCGAGATGCCGGCCCAGCGGGAGGCGGATGTGGCATTGGAACGCAACTGAGACTTCGGGACCGTCGTGACCTGCGGCGGTCGTACAAAACGAAAGCGCGAAGAGAAGAAGGAAAGGACGGGATGAGACAGCGATTCAACACCTTCGGTTCGTTCGTCGCCGTGCTGGCGCTGGTTGCAGCAGCCTGCTCGGCGCCGGGAGCCGAGGAGACGACCACCACCGATGGCGGAGTCACGACCACCGGGGTGGACGAGACCACGACAACAGCCGTGGGAGCGACAACGACCAGCGGCGGAGGTGAGATGGAGCCCCTCCGAATCGGCGTTCTACAACCGTTGACCGGAGCCATCGCCGCCTCGGGCACCGACGCCAAGGACGGTTGGGATCTCTTCTGGGCCAACAATCCCACCGAGATCGCCGGTCGGAGCATCGAGTACCGGCTCGAGGACACTGCCGGTGATCCGGAGACCGCCCTGCAGAAGGTCGACGAGCTGGTGCAGAGCTACGGGGCCGAGATCATCGTCGGAGAGCTGCTGGCAAACGTGACCCTTGCGTTGGCCGACCGGCTCAAGGACAACCCCGACGTGATCTTCATGTCCCCTATCGGGTCGGCCGACGACCTGACCCAGAGGTTGGTGGACGACTACCCCAACTTCACCCGCGCCGGTGGCTGGACCTCCAGTCAGAGCTCCCACGTGCTCGGAGACTGGGCGGTGAAGCAGGGATACCAGAACGCGGCCAGCATCTGCACCGATTACGCCTTCGGGCATGAGATGTGTGGTGGCTTCGTCCAGGTGTTCACCGAAGCGGGAGGCACGGTCGATCCGGCAAATCAGCTGTGGAACCCACTGGGATCCCAGGACTTCGCCACCTACGTCACCCAGCTTCAGAGCATGGACGTCGACTCGGTGTTCGCTCTACAGGTTGGCGGGGGCGTCGGCGACTTCCTCAACACCTGGAATGACTTCGGCCTCAAGGATCAGATTCCGATCCTGGGAGGCGAGGTCCTGCTCGACATCTCCAACATCCGCAACCTGGAGCCGTCTGTGGTGGAAGGGCTCATCTCGTCGGGTCATTGGGCGGAGGGCCGCGACACTCCCGAGACGCAGGAGCTGGTGCAGATCGTCGACGAGGCGACCGGCAAGATTCCCTCGTACTACGTGGCGGCCACGTGGACCGCGGCGCAGTACATCTCCGCAGCATTGGAGGAGACCGGTGGTGACACCTCGGACAAGCAGGCATTCCTCGAAGTGATGAGAGGCCTTGAGCTGCAGACGCCGTTTGGTCCCTCCCGTCTCGACGATTACGGGAACCCGATCTACGACATCTACATCCGGCAGGTCGAGATGCGTGACGACGGCCGGTTCTGGAACGTCCCCGTGGAGACCTACGAGGACATCGACCAGTTCTGGCCGAAGACCGCCGAGGAGTATCTGCAACAGCCGGTGTACAGCCGGGAGTTCCAGGGCAATGCCGGTGGCTGAGAGACAGGTGGAGAGAGTGGCCCAGACGGTGCTTCACGTCGAGGACGTCGTGGTTCGCTTCGGTGGCGTCTTCGCCGTGGACGGTGTCTCGCTGCTCGTCGAGCAGGGCAGCCGTTGGGCGGTGATCGGGCCCAACGGTGCCGGCAAGACCACTCTCTTCCGCGCCATATCTGGAGAGGTGCGCCCGACCGAGGGTCGGGTGCACCTCTTCGGGAAGGACACGACGAGGGCCCAGCCGTACACGAGGGCACAACGGGGTCTGGCCCGGACCTATCAGGTGACCAACCTCTTCCTGGCGCTCACCGTCGAGGAGAATCTGGCTATCGCCGCCCAGGGCCGCACTCCGAGCAGGTACGTGTCTTGGCGCCCACTGCGCATGAGGGGATGGATCGAGGACCGAATCAACACGGTTCTCGCCGCCGTGGGGTTGACGCCGCGACGCAATGACCCGGTGTCGGAGCTGTCGCATGGGGAGCAGCGTCAGCTGGAGATCGGGATGGCGCTCGCGACGGACCCCCAGCTGATCCTGCTCGACGAGCCGGCGGCAGGTCTGTCGTCGGCAGAGCGGCAGATGATGTCCGACCTGATCAGCTCGCTTCCCACCGATCTATCGATCGTGCTCATCGAACACGACATGGACATAGCACTCGAGCTGGTCGAACAGGTGCTCGTGTTGGACAACGGTCGTCCGATCGCCCAGGGCGACCCCATTTCGATCCGGGCCAACCAACAGGTCCAGGACGTCTATCTGAAAAGTGACTGAATGCTGAGAGTCGAGGACCTGCGCTGTTCATACGGGACCGCTGAGATCCTCAGCGCGGTATCGCTCTCAGTCGCCGAGGAGAGCGTCCTTGCCGTCCTCGGACGCAACGGCATGGGAAAGACGACCCTCGTGAGGGCCGTCGTCGGCATCCACCCACCCACTGTCACCGGCGGCACCGTCGAGTATCGGGGAGAGCGGATCGACGGACGGGAGAGCTACGAGGTGGCGAGGAGGGGCATCGGCTACGTCCCCCAGGGCCGGCACATCTTCGGAAGTCTCACCGTTGTCGAGAACCTGGAGGTCATCGCTCGCTCCCCACATGACGGTGCGGAACCTTGGACCGTGCCCAGGATCTTTGAGTTCTTCCCCCGGCTGGGCGAGCGACGAACGAGCTACGGACGCAACCTGTCGGGTGGAGAGCAGCAGATGCTCGCGATCGCCAGAGCTCTCATGACCAATCCGAGCCTACTGGTGATGGACGAGCCATCGGAGGGCTTGGCGCCCATCGTCGTCTCCGCGATCCGAGAGGGTCTCCACCATCTCAAGGACTCGATCTCAATCCTGCTCGTCGAGCAAAACTTCGGGCTGGCCATGTCGCTTGCCAACCACGTGGTGATCTTGGGGGCACACGGACGGATCGTGTGGTCGGGCACACCCGAGGAGTTGGAGACGTCCGAGGATGTGAAACGTTCTCATCTTGGGGTGTAGAACCAGGCGCTGCTCTCCGGCACCGCCGGCTTCATCGGGATGAGGATCGCCACCCAGGCCAATTCCCGGACCACCGAAGCGGCCCGGACCGGCGGCATCCCCGCCGCCCTCCTCGTCGCCTTCAGAAGCGGCGCAGTCATGGGGGTTCACCGTGGCCGGATTGGGGCTGCTCGGAGTCGGTCTCGGTTTCTTCCTCTTCAACGAGGTGCTCGAGTTGGACGGTTGGCCCGACAGCCCTACCGATGGAGGATGATGCTGGTCGTGGAATCTGTCACACACTGGTCGTAG
>CAZRID010000071.1:10039-11468 GCA_964600055.1 uncultured Acidimicrobiaceae bacterium | reverse complement strand
GCGGAGTTGCTGATGATTCGGCCATGACTTCCTCTCTTGATGCTGCGATTCGAGGGTCGTCGAGATGCTCGAGACGAACCTCCAAGGCTGTCCTCGAACCTCAAGTGTTGCATCTCGGCAGAGGTCGGCCCCCAGAGGCGGGCATGGGCGATAATCCCGCCACGGATATGAGACGCAAGACTTGAGCACGGTCAACGATGGCCCCGGTATCGCCCATCACCTGCCGATCCTGCGCTGGTTGCCGGCGTACCGGGGTGAATGGCTTGGTGGTGATCTCGTCGCCGGCGTCACTAGTGCCGCCGTTGTTATTCCACAGGCAATGGCGTATGCAACGATCGCCGGACTCCCGGTCCAATTCGGGCTCTACGTCGCGTTCGTGCCCATGTTCGTGTACTCCGTCCTCGGGACGTCGCGCGCACTCAGCGTCTCGACCACGTCCACATTGGCCATCCTCACCGCGACCGCCATCGCCGGTGTCGCGACAACGGCGACCGATGCTGCCACGGCTGCGGCCACCCTCGCCGTGCTCGTCGGCTGCTTCTTGCTCGTCGCCGGCGTCTTCAGGCTCGGCTTCCTCGCCGACTTCATCTCGCTGCCGATCCTGACCGGGTTCAAGATCGGAACCGGCCTCGTGATCGCAGCCAGCCAACTCGGAAAGCTGCTCGGAGTATCGGTAACCGGTGACACCTTCTTCCAGGACGTCCGGTCGGCGTTGCAACAACTCGGGGAGGCGAACGGGGCGACCGTGGTGCTGAGCGTCGCAACGATCGCTCTCCTCCTCGCACTCCGCCGTTTTTCCCCACGGATACCGGGAGCGCTGGTCGCGGTTGTCGGCGGGATCCTCGCCGTCTCGGCCTTCGATCTCGTATCGAGCGGAGTAACTGTCATCCCGCCGGTGCCCGAAGGCCTGCCCGGATTCAGTCCGCCGGACCTGGGACTGGTACAGCAATTGCTGCCGTCGGCCGCGGGAGTTGCCCTCATGTCCTTCGTGGAGTCGATCGCAGCTGGACGGGCCTTTGCACACCGCGCCGATAGGCCCCTTGATGCCGACCAGGAGCTGATTGCTCTCGGCGCTTCGAACCTCACCGGTGGCCTGTTTCAGGCCCTCCCCTCCGGTGGAGGTCTCTCACAGACCGCCGTCAACGACGCAAGCGGAGCGCGCAGCCAGCTTGCTGGTGCCGTCACCGCCATCTTTGCCCTGGTGACGATGCTCTTCCTAACCGCATTGTTCGCGGATCTGGCCGAGGCGACGCTCGGGGCAATCGTGCTGGTCGCCATTCTCGGCCTGCTCGACACGAAGGCGATTCGGCGAATCCGCTACGTGCGAGCCCGGGACGGATTGCTCGCTGTGGTCACGGTGATCGGTGTCCTATTCCTGGGCGTCCTCCACGGCATCCTCATCGCCGTCGTGTTCTCGCTCATTGTCCTG
>CAZRID010000071.1:0-9939 GCA_964600055.1 uncultured Acidimicrobiaceae bacterium | reverse complement strand
CGAGATATCGACCTCTGGCTGTGCGCTCTCACCGAGCGGCCCCTCGAAATGGTGCGCCGTTCCGACGTGGTCGAAATCCTGGAAGGTCGCCTCTTCGGAACCGTCACCGAGGGTGTCGATCGATACCTGGGGACCTCCACGTAGACCTCAATCCCGGTCAACGACCAGTATTCGGGTATGCCCGAGGGGTTGACTGTCGAACTGAAGGCGCTGTCCGAGGCTCAGGGCGCCTCGGCGTTCGGTGTGGCCGGGATCGACCCATTCGAGCGAGAGCGCCTGACACTCCGGACCGAGAAGGGCGCCGGCCGCTCGGGCCCGCTTCGGTTCACCTACGACGACCCGGATCAGGCTACCGATCTGACCAGGTCATTTCCCTGGGCGCAACGGGTTGTCGTGATTGGATGGGACTACCTGGCCCACTCGGGCACACCTGCGGCACAAGGCGCAATCGTGGGCCGGTTCGCGACCTCCAATCACTACGAGGCGGTGCGCGCCATCGCGTCGGAACTGGCCGGCAGGCTTCACGAGGACGGGTACAGGGCCGAGTTGCTGATCGATGACAATCGTCTCGTGGATCGGGCTGCGGCTGCCCGGGCTGGTGTTGGGTGGGTGGGCAAGAGCACGATGGTGTTGGCCCCGGGGCATGGCCCGTGGATGCTTCTCGGCTCGGTGGTGACCGACGCGCCGCTCATCATCAGTGCACCGATGCAGCGCGGCTGCGGGACCTGTGTGGCCTGTTTTCCGGCCTGTCCGACCGAGGCGCTGAGTGACCGAGGGCTCGATGCACGACGTTGCCTGTCGACGTGGCTGCAGGTGCCCGGATCGATCCCGCAGTGGATCAGACCGCTGCTCGGGCGCCGGATCTATGGCTGCGACGACTGTCTCACCGCATGTCCCCCCGGCCAGCGTGCTCTGACCGCTGCCGGCGACAAACCTCTCGATCTGCCTCTCTCGGAGCTGCTCGCCCTAACCGACGACGAGCTGCTCGAGCGATTCTCGTGGTGGTACGTCCCGAGAAGACAGGGTCGCTTCCTACGTCGCAACCTCCTGGTCGCAGCGGGCAATTCCGCCGATCGAGAGGCCCTGGATCTGATCGAGACTCATCTCACCCACCGCTCGTCGATGATCCGTGGCCACGCAGCATGGGCGACGGCGCGGGGTTTCGCGGGCATTGCAGGCCCCTTGCTGCGTGAGGCTTTGACCACAGAGACGGTGCCCGAGGCGGTTGACGAGTTGGCTCTTGCCCTGCTCATGATCGAGCACCCTGAGGCCCACAAGGCGGTGCTCGCCGCCGACGAGTGGGTGGGAATCGAAGAAACGCTACGGGCCCTAGCGGTGATAGGGCCTCATGCCTCGGGCGAGGGCGGATCCAACTCCGATCTGGAACTGCTGGTCATTCACTCCGGAGCCGTTCCACCCCCTGTGCCAGAGCTACCCGGAACGGTCGAAATGGTGCATGTCAACGATGACATCGGTGTCTACGACCGGCCGATGGCCAGGGTCTACGACCCCGACCGGAGGCTGGAAGATCTCCGTAGGCGGGCCAAAGACGCAGCCACGATCCGGGTCCTTCCCGGCTATTCCTCTTCGGCGGTGGCGTCCTCGCCGCCTTGATCGTTGCCCGCCCATCGGTCCTTTGCAGCTGCGATTCCCTTGTCGATCGCTTCGCCCAGCTCTTGGGCGGCCTGCTTCGCCGACTCGAGCGCACTCATCCGGGTTTCCCGGCTCGCGTCCCACGCGGTTCGGATGGCGTCACCGGTCCGGTCCAGTGCGTCCTGCATGTCATCGACCCATCGAGTCCGGGCCGAGTCGCCCGATTCGGTGGATTTGTCTTGGCTGTCTGTCATGACCGTCCTCCTTGTCGCTTCGCGTCTCCAGTCATTGTGGTCCACGCTCCGAGTTGAGAACCAATGCCGCGGCCAATTTCACGATTTCGAGCAAAGGGCATGGGTAGGTTCCGCGTTCACTTCAGGGGAGATCTACTTGGCCGGCGAGTTTCCAACACCCGGGATGGATCTGACTCACATCCTGGTTGTGAGCGACCTTGCTCGGTCGGTGCATTGGTATCAGTCCGTCCTCGGGGCCCGACTCCACCGCGAGTACGCCGAGAGCTCGGCGGTCTTCGAGTTCAACGGTGTGTGGCTTCTGCTGGTCACCGGTGGTGAGCCCACCGCGGATAAACCAGGAATCACCTTTGCCGTCCCTTCGACCCACGAGATCGTCGACCACTCGTTCACGATTCGGGTCCAGGATTGCCGACAGGCATACGAGACTCTCCAATCGAGGGGAGCGGCCTTCCTCGCCCCGCCCTACAACTGGGGAAGCGAGATCCGCTGTTTCTTTCCCGATCCCGATGGCCACCTGTTCGAGATCAGCGAGATCCCGGGCTCCAGCTAGGAGGGTGTGGCGCCCTAGCCCCGTTGAGTCACGCTGCCAGAGCCCGACTTGTCCACATTGACATTCGGGGCGCCGATGTACTCGATGTTGCCTGAGCCGGAAAGCGAGATCTCGAGGTTGTCGGTGACATGGACCACGGCGTTGCCCGAGCCGTCCACGTTCACATTCCCGTCGGCGGCTACCAGGCCCTCGCCGTCATACCCACCCGAGCCACTGATCGACACGCTGAGCGTGTCTGAGACGTTTCCCGCCGTCTCCACATTTCCCGAACCACCGATCTCGACTATGAAGTCGATGGAGTCGACCCCGGTGACGGCGACGTTCCCGCTTCCCGATATGACCACGCCAGCGAGGGACGCAGCCGTAATTGTGAAGATGATCTCGGTCGTCGGTGAGATGCTCGACTTCGATCCGAGACGTAGGCGGCCGTTTCTGACCTCGGTCTCGAGCAGCGGGATGATGTTGTCCTCCGCCTCGATCGACAACGACTCGGTGCCGGTCACCTCGACGATCACCCGGCCGCTCCCCTCCAGGACGATCTCATTGAAGCCATTCACCTCCCTCGACTCCGTGACGACATTTCCCGAGCCCCGCTCGCTCAATACGGTGCAAGAGGCGCGCCCCTGACGGGCCACTCGCCTCGTACACATGGAGAGCGATGCCAGGAATCGCTTCGAGTCATTGCCCGAGCGGCTGATCCGGGAGGCTATCGAGGCCGGCGAGTTCGACGACCTCCCCGGTCAGGGAAAGCCTCTTCCCGGGAGCCGGCACCCCTGATGACGATACCTGGTGGGTGCGTACCTGGCTGGAGCGCAACGGGGTCGACCTCGCATCCCGGAGACGGATGGCCAAAGACTCGAGTCAGTAGGCACCTGCGGATTTTCTGTCATCGCCTCCCGATACCTTCAACACTGCGGAGGACGGGAGAAGGAGAGAGGAATGTCCAATCCTGCAGAGCAGGGTGCCCTGTATGCTCGACTCCAGGAGGTGCTGGGCCCGGAGCCGGCAGCCACACTGATGACCATGCTCCCTTCAGGGGACCAACTCGCTTCCAAGGCCGATATCGGCGATGTCGAGTCCGGGTTGAAGGCGGATATCGCCGATCTCAGGTCTGAGTTGAAGGGGGATATCGCCGATCTCAGGAGTGAGATCAAAGAGGAATTGCGTGACATCAGGGGGATGATCCGCAGCTACGACGAAGCCCTCAGGGGCTATGTCCGAACCTTCGTCGTAGCTCAAGTGGCGACGGTGGTCGGGGTGACCGGGATTGTTCTCGGGATCGAACGGTTGGCCTGAGACGCCCGAAGGTTCAATCCTGACCGTCGACCACAATGGTCGGACATGGAACTAGGCATCACCACCTTCGCCGAGACCTACCCCGACCCGAAGACCAGACAAACCATCGACCACGGGGAGCGTCTTCGTCAGGTCCTCGACGAGATCGTTCTTGCCGAACAGGTCGGGCTCGAGGTGTACGGGGTCGGAGAGCATCACCGGCCCGACTTCGCCTCTTCGTCCCCGGCAGTCGTCCTGGCCGCTGCGGCGGGGAAGACCGACCGGATCCGACTGACACCGGCCGTGGTCATCCTCTCCTCCGACGACCCGGTCCGGGTTTTTCAGGACTACGCCACCCTCGACCTCGTCTCCTCGGGTCGTGCCGAGCTGTTGGTGGGTCGGGGCTCATTCATCGAGTCGTTCCCGCTCTTCGGCTACTCGCTGGCAGACTACGACGAGCTGTTCAGCGAGAAGCTCGACCTGCTCCTGGCCATACGGGACAGCGAACGGGTCACCTGGTCAGGACGGTTCCGCTCCGCCCTCCAGGACCAGGCGATCTTTCCACGCCCGGAACAGGACCCTTTCCCGATCTGGGTCGCGGTGGGCGGTAGCCCTGAGTCGATGGTCCGGGCCGCCACCCGCGGCCTACCGGTGGCCCTTGCCATCATCGGGGGCAACCCTGACCGATTTGCTGTCTTCGCCGACCTCCATCGCAAGACCCTGGTCCAGGCCGGCTACGACCCGGCGCACGTGCCTCTGGCTGTGCACGCCCATGGCTACATCGCCGACACCACCGAGCAGGCGGCCAACGAGTACTACAACTCATACGCCATCGCCATGACCCAGCTGGGACGGGAGCGGGGGTGGGGGCCGATGACCCACCCACAATTCGAGATGATGCTTGGCCCTGAAGGCTCACTGGTCCTCGGCGACGTGGAGACGGTGGCAACAAAGATCCTCCGGATGAAAGAGATCCTCGGAATACAGCGGTTCATGCTCCACATCAGCGTGGGCACCCTCCCCCATGACCAGGTGATGCATGCCATCGAATTGTTGGGCAAAGAAGTGGCGCCGATCGTCAAAGGCGCTTGAGTTCCGACCCCCGGGTCCAAGCCAAAGAGTGACCTAGTGTGGCCCCATGGAACAGAGGCCGCTCGGACAGTCAGATCTGTCGGTGAGCGTCTTCGGTCTTGGAACTATGACCTTTGGCGACGAAGCTGACGAGAGCACATCCCATGCCATCCTCGACCGATACGTGGAGGGCGGCGGAGCCTTCCTCGACACAGCCGACGTCTACACCCGAGGCGAATCCGAGGAGATCATTGGTCGCTGGCTGGCCCGGCGCGGCGGTAGCCGAGGGCTTGTGATCGCCAGCAAAGCACGCTTCTCAATGAGCGACGATCCGGCCGATAGGGGTGCGGGACGGGCCCATCTGCAACGTGCTCTCGAAGCCAGCCTGCGCAGGTTGGGGGTCGAGGTCATCGATCTCTATCAGATCCACGCCTGGGACCCTGAAGTCCCGATCGATGAGACAGTCGAGACTCTCAACGACTTCGTGACTGCGGGCAAGGTGCGAGCGGTCGGTGTATCCAACTTCATCGGCTGGCAGCTGGAGCGGGCGATAATGACCGCACGGCACCGGGGATGGGCACCGGTGGTGTCGCTTCAGCCCCAGTACAACCTGCTCACCCGTGACATCGAGCTCGAAGTCCTCCCGCTCTGCCTCGACGAGAACATCGGGCTTTTGCCCTGGTCACCTTTGGGTGGCGGCTGGCTCACAGGGAAATACTCCGCCCATGTGCCCCCCGCCGGACCAACCAGGCTGGGTGTCGACCCCAACCGTGGTGTTGAGGCGTATCACCTCCGCAACAACGATCACACCTGGCGGGTGCTCGAGGCGGTTCGGACTGTTGCTGCGGGTCGAGGGGTCACTATGAGTCAGGTCGCCCTCAACTGGGTTCGGCAACGTCCGGGGGTCAGCTCGGTGCTCCTCGGATGTCGCAACCTCGGCCAGCTCGAGGACAACCTGGGTGCACTCGATTGGGAGCTGGAACCGGGGGAGATGGACCAGTTGAACGAGATCAGCGCTCCTGGCATCCCCATCTACCCGCACGGTTTCCTAGAGGTTGAAGCCGACGTCGATATTTGGGAGAAGCTCGCCACCCGCACCGCGCGGCCGTACTGAACCGGGCTGTTTGTTGGCGCGCACCTTTGTCGGTACCAGACATCGACGCTGATCGCCGTGGCTGGCATCGTGCTCGCTGTTGACCGCCTCCTCTGAGGGTCTCTGTCAGACTTCGGGCGTGCGCGTCTGGGACTGGTCGCCAGCAGAGTCGAGGATCAACTCTGCGTAATAGAAGGGCCATCGCGCTTCCGGGGCCTCGGCCCGGTGCCTCTCGTCGGCTTCCTCCAACCACTCCCTGATTTGCTGCATCTCGGGGCTGAACCCCACCAGAGAGTCGATTTGCCCGACCAGGCGGGCGGCGTACCAGCGCGCCCACTCAGAATTCTCTCCGCCGGTTGCCTCATGGTGTTCCCTGGCAACGTCCGCCAAGAGTCGACCCAACCGGGTGACCTTCTCCCGATCCGTCATCTGGCTCAGATTAGGCCCTTCGAGGTGTGCCTCTTTGGCGGTGACAATGAGGTCGGAGCTCCCCCGCGAAAATCTCACCTAGATCGCGAAAACTAGATAGGTCCCTGACTTGCCGATCGGTTTGCGGCGGTCCTATTGTGGCGGAGCCGGACTGAGGGCAACCTCGGACCGGACTCAAAGTGACTGAGAGGCCACTTCGAAACCCATCTGGGAGACCGATCCTTCGGGGTCGGAGTGCCAGAAGGGTCGGGAATCCCGAGAGGGTGAGGGCTTCGGCCAGCACTCCCTCGGGGTTCTTCGCGTTCGGGGTCGTTTTCGGCCTCAACCCTCTCGATCCGTCACATGTCGGCTGAATCGTTCTTCACCAAATCGACGATCAACTCCGCGTAATAGTCGGGCCAACCTTCGTCCGGTGCCTCGGTCCGGTGCTTATCGGCTGCCCAGGTCAGTCGGCGATCTCCTCTACGTCGAGACTGAACCTGAGGTATGGGGTCGATCTCACCCTCGAGAAACTCGCAGACCCAGAGCCGAAGCTCAGGCCCCGGTGAGACCGAAGAGCGAGGCGACGAATATGACCAGGCCCACCGCGACCACGGTGCCCACAAGCCACCCGACGGTGAGTTTCCCATCGACGATCAAGGATGCCTCGGTCGTCCGATAGCGAAAGGCGAGGAGGCTGGCGGTGACACTGGTGTATAAGAGGACTACCGAGATCAGCCATATGCTCCGATCGAGGGACGAGGCGAGAAAGACAGAGGCCACCGCTGGGAGAACGCCCCACGCCAGGTTCCGCGGCACCACTGCGGGGAGGTCGGTCCGGTCTTCATCTCCGGCCAGGCTGTTTGCCACCCAGGCCGCGATCACGGAGGCGATGGCCGCGGTAGCCAGAGTGGCGACCGGGTAGATGACGCTTTCGGTCACCACGAGACCCATGACGAAGAAGAAGACGGCGAATGGGGTGGTGCCGATCAACGTGATGGCAAAGACCGCGAGAAAGCGCAGGAATCGTTTGGGCTCTTCTTCGCTCATCGCTCGCCTCCCACGTTCTCCGCAAAAGCGGGTCAAGACCGAGCGCGTCACGACAACCTCCTCGGCTGACACGCCCTTGCGCAGCTTACGGTCGAATCTCGATGCTGCCTCGTGGAGAGCGGCCACCGTGATGGCAGTGGCTGCAGTTGTGACCACTTTCCAGCAGGTGTGGTGAAGAAGGTCGAGCTCGGCTAACGCCGCCCTAGTCGGGAGTCGAGGCCACTAATGATGATGTCGAGCCCGAAGGCGAACTCGGTGCCGAACTCGCATCCGGCGAGATATGGGGCCAGGTCAGCGACGTGGGGATACTGGTCCCCGAGACGGGACAGTTGCTCCTCGATTCCATCCCAGTCCTTTTCCCCATACTCGCCCGAAGCTTGTTGGAAGGCATAGCCCATGGTGTGGCTGGCCAGCATCTGCCATGCGTGGTGGGTGTATTCGTCGGAAAAGCCGGCAGCCCGCAACAGACCAAGGATCCGGTTCATGAAAGTCAACGACGAGTTGCCGTAGTTGCCCCGCTGCATGAGCAGGTTGACCACCCAGGGGTGGGCGGTGAACTGATCCATCGCCTCCAGCGCAGTAGCCCGGATCGACTCCCTCCAATCCGCGTCCGGGTCGGGGAGTGGGATCGAGGCGAACACCCGGTCGATCATCCCATCGAAGATGTCGTCCTTGTTCTCGACGTGGTTGTACAGCGACATCGCCTCCACCCCGAGCTCGGCGCCCAGCTTGCGCATTGAAAGCTCATCGACACCGCTGCGGTCGGCAAAGGCAACGGCCGCCTCGATGATCCGCTCCCGGGTCAGTGGGAGTCGCGTTGCGCTTGTTGTGTCTGTCTCGCTGGTCAACGGGTCTCCTGGACGGTTGGGTTTGACAGGTCTTGACAGTGCTTACACCGTACGCTTACAGTGTAGTCAATCTGATACGACCCGGTCAACAGGAGACCTGAAACATGTCATTCACCGAAACCCTGGCCAGGGGGAGCGCGAGACGGCCATGGAGGACAGTCGTCATCTGGGTTGTATTGCTTCTCGCCGCGGTGGCACTCACCTCTCAGTTTCTGGGCGATGCCCTGACCAGTTCGATCAGCTTCACCGATGAGCCCGAGTCGATACAGGCGATGAATCTGATCGAAGAGGTCAGAGGTGAGCCAACCGACACCGAGTTCGTCGTCGTCACATCCGAGACGGGTATGGTCGAAGACCCCGAATACGTCGCCTACGTCATGGAGATCGAGACCACTCTGATCGGACTCGGCCCCGACGCGGTCACCAGTGTCGGCTCGTATCTCTCGGAGACCGGGCCAGTGTCCGAGTCGGGTCGCTCCGCCTTGCTCCCTGTCGTCGTTGCCGGTGAGGATGCCGACGTGGTCTCGGCCAATGCCGAGACGGTGAGGGAAGCCGTGGCGACTGTCGGCGCTCCTGACGGATACCAGGCGCTGATGGCCGGCCCTGCGACCCTGAACAACGATTTCAACACCATCGCCGAGGAAGACCTGCGCACTGGAGAGACCATCGGGATCGGAGTCGCCCTCGTCGTGCTGGTTCTGGTCTTCGGATCGGTCGTTTCGGGGGTCATCCCGGTGATCCTCGGGGTGGTGGCCATCGCTGTGGCCT
Organism: uncultured Acidimicrobiaceae bacterium; assembly: GCA_964600055.1. Taxonomy (GTDB): domain Bacteria; phylum Actinomycetota; class Acidimicrobiia; order Spongiisociales; family ZC4RG35; genus JARDZU01. The sequence continues at coordinate 1,029 of CAZRID010000071.1, read as the reverse complement.
TGGGTCTTGCCGCCCTGGTCGGGTTGGTGATGGACCTCAGCTTCTTCATCACGAACATGATCACGATGATCGGCCTTGCGGTAGGCATCGACTATTCGCTGTTCATCGTTTCCCGCTATCGGGAGGAGCGGGCCAAGGGAGTAGACGAGAAAGAGGCGATCGGAAGGGCCGGGGCCACTGCAACCCGCGCCGTCTTCTTCTCCGGGATGACCGTGGTTCTTGCCCTGGTCGGGATGCTCATCCTCCCCAACTCTCTGTTCCGGGCGCTCGGCATCGGCGCCATCCTGGTTGTGATCGTGGCGGTGCTCGCCTCGATGACCCTGCTTCCCGCTGTGATCTCATTGTTGGGGGACAGGATCGAGTCACTCAAGGTACGTCGGCGGGGCTCATTGGAGAACCAGGGCCGGTTCTGGGATCGGATCACCAGGACGGTCATGGGCAGGCCTGTGTTGAGCGTCATCCTCTCCGCAGGCATTCTTCTGCTTGCGGCCAGCAGCGTCTTCTCGATCAACAGCGGTCTCTCGGGAGTCTCCACCCTGCCCGCCGAGATGGAGTCGAAACAGGCCTTCGAGATCCTGGCCACCGAATTCGCCGGCGGGTTCACCTCGCCGATCGAGATCGTGGTCAATGGTGAGGAGGCGGCTGCGACCGTGTCTCATCTGGAGGCCGACATCGCCGGCGATGGCGGATTCGGGCCTGTCTTCGTCGATCCTCTGTCCAGCGACAGCCTGGCGATCGTCTCGGTCCAGACCCTCGGTGACGTCAACTCGATCGCCTCGCAGGAGGCTTTGCGCCACCTTCGGGCCGACATCGTGCCCGACGCCATCGTCGGGGGTACCGAAGTCTTCGTGGGTGGGGAGACCGCGATCACCGTCGACTTCCTCGATCAGATCGACAGGTACACACCGATCGTTTTCAGCGTCGTCCTCGGGCTGAGTTTCATCCTCCTCTTGCTCGCGTTCCGATCGGTGGTGATCCCGGGCAAGGCGATCGCTATGAACCTGTTGTCGGTTGGCGCGGCGTACGGCT
>CAZRID010000070.1:0-11475 GCA_964600055.1 uncultured Acidimicrobiaceae bacterium | reverse complement strand
CATCTGATGCCCGAATCCGAGGACCGGGCCCGGGACGCAATTGATGCTGCGCATGCTGCTCCCGCGGAACCTGTGCGGAACGCCGAAGGTGCAGAAGGGTAAAACACCTGGTCAGAGGGTTGCGAAGGCGCCTAGCCCCCGATGTAGCTCATCTCCACCCGGGACCCGATGCTCACCGTTTGTGAGGACCGAATCTCGGAGTACCGGTCCTCTCGGGTCGACCACACCTGGTCGAGGATCTCGCCCACCTCTTCTCCTGCGCGGATCGCGTCTCGGAGGTTGGTCCCCGCGGATGCAAAGAGACAGGTGTAGAGAGTGCCCTCGGCCGAGAGCCTGGCTCGGGTGCACGAACCGCAGAACGGCTTGGTCACCGACGCAATGACCCCCACCTCGCCCTCACCGTCGAGGTACCTGAACCGGTTGGCCACCTCGCCCGGGTAGTTGGGTGGGACCGGCTCGAGCGGGAACACCCGGTTGATTGTCGAGATCACCTCCTCGGCGGGGACCACGTCGTCGAGACGCCAGCCGTTGGTGGTGCCGACGTCCATGTACTCGATGAACCTGACGATGTGACCGCTTCCCTTGAAGTGCGAAGCCATGTCGACGACGGCATGCTCGTTGACACCACGTTGCACCACCGCGTTGATCTTGATCGGGCCTAGCCCGGCCTCAGCCGCGGCCTCGATCCCCTCGAGGACCGCCGCCACCGGGAAACCGACATCGTTCATCCGCTGGAAGGTGGGGTCGTCGAGGGCATCGAGGCTCACCGTCACCCGATCCAGGCCTGCCGCGGCGAGAGAGCGTGCCTTTCTCACCAGGAGCGAGGCGTTGGTGGTGAGGGTCAGGTCTTCGACACCGTCGATCGACCGCAGCATGCCGATCAGCTTCTCCAGATCCTTGCGAAGCAGTGGCTCACCCCCGGTGATCCGCACCTTCTCCACACCGCGGTCGACAAATAGGCCGACCAGCATCGAGATCTCGTCGAAGCTGAGAAGCTCGTCTCTCGGCAGAAACTGGTGGTCCTTCCCGAACAACTCTTTGGGCATGCAATAGGTGCAGCGGAAGTTGCAGCGGTCAGTGACTGAGATGCGCAGGTCGCGCACCGGGCGCCGGAACTTGTCGGTCAGATCGGCCATCAGACCACCAATAGTATTTGCCCCAGCGGCAAATGTCGCCGGCATGGGGCGAGTCGGTACCGGTTAGGCCGAAGAAATCCCACCACTTTCGGCCGCAACCGGCCCGGGTCCGGCCTAAGTTGGAAACGTTCTCGATATCGTTATCAGACGGAGCCCACCACTGGATGAGACGATCAGACCACAGGGTCACCATCGCCGACGTGGCTGCTGAGGCCGGGGTGTCGATCGCCACCGTCTCCAGAGTGATGAACGGCCACTACGGCGTCTCATCGGGCACGTTCTCCCGGGTCCAGGCCGTCATCGCCGACCTCGGCTATGAGTCCAGCCTGGTCGCAAGGAGCCTGCGCAGCCGTCGCACCAACGTGATCGGGATCGTCGTCGCCGACCTCGAGCCGTTCAGCGCAGAGTTGTTGAAGGGGGCGGCCCGGGCGATCCGCGGAACCGGATACGAGCTGATCATCTATTCCGGCGGCGGTCACGTCGAGGATCAGGTGGGCTGGGAGCGACGCTATCTGTCCCGGCTCAACGGCACCCTCACCGACGGGACCATCCTCGTCACCCCCACCGTCGTCGACGTGTCGAGTGGGACGCCGGTGGTGGCGGTCGACCCCCATGCCGGCTCGTCGACTTTGCCGACTGTCGATTCTCAGAATCGGGAAGGCGCCGTCGCAGCCACCGAGTACCTCATCTCACTGGGACATCGTCGCATCGGGTTCCTTGCCGGCCGGCCCGACCTGGAGTCGGCGCGTCTGCGCGAATTGGGGTACCGAGAGGCCCTCGAGAAGGCGAGTCTCGGCTTCGATCCCGATCTGATGCGTGTCGGCGGCTACACCCAGGAGTCGGCCGAGGCGCCGGCGCGGGAGCTCCTGGAGCTGGGTCGGCCACCGACCGCCATCTTCGCCGCCAACGACGTATCGGCGATCCAGACCATGGACGTCGCCCGCTCGATGGGGATGACCGTCCCCGATGACCTGTCCGTGATCGGCTTCGACAACATTCCCGAGTCCGTCCTATCCCAGCCCCCGCTGACCACCATCGACCAGTCGATCCAACAGATGGGCTACGAAGCGGCGCGGTTGCTCATCGGCCTGATCGACGAGCCGGGTCAGGATCCGGTTCATCTCACGCTACCCACGGACCTGGTCATCCGGCAGTCCTGCCGGGCCGTACCCAACTGACAGAGAGACCCCAAGGAGGAAAACGAGACTCGATCGGTCACGAGATTGTTGAAAACGATTTCAACTCGACCCTATCTGGACACCAGTCCTCGCGTGAAAGGAGAAAACACGTGAATCGAATACTGAAAAGCCCCCTGACGCTGTTAGCGGTGCTAGCGCTCATCATCGCCGCATGCGGTGGAGGTGAGGGAGGCGAAGAGAGCACGACCTCGGCCGCGGACACGTCCCAGACCACCGCGGCCACCGAGCAGACCACAACGACAGGTGCCCCCGCCGAGGAAATGGAGCCCGTCACTGTCGAGTGGTGGCACATCCAGAACACCGATCCGATGATGACCCTGTGGCAGGACATGGCGGACGAGTTCATGGAGGCCAATCCACACGTCACCATCAATATCACAGTGATGGAGAACGAGGCGTTCAAGGCGGCGCTCCAAACCAACCTCCAGGCCGGGGACGTGCCCGACCTGTTCCAGTCCTGGGGCGGAGGCGGTCTGCGCGAGCAGGTCGATGCAGGTCTGGTCCAGGACATCACGGATCTCTCGTCGGGCTTCGTCGGCAACCTCACCGAGGGAGCCGTTGGCCTCTACCAACTCGACGGCGTCCAGTACGGGATCCCGTTCGACCTGGGCATGGTCGGGTTTTGGTACAACAAGGACCTGTTCGCCGAGGCCGGGATCGACGCCCCACCAGCGACCTGGGACGAGTTCCTCGAGGACGTGCAAGCCCTCAAGGACGCGGGGATCACCCCGATTGCGGTGGGAGCCGGCGACAAATGGCCCGCGCACTTCTACTACTCCTACCTGATGATTCGTGAGGGCGGCGAGGCCGCCATGACCCAGGTCGCCGAAGACCTCGACTTCAACAAGCCCGAGTTCGTCGAGGCGGGCATTCAGCTCCAGCGCTTGATCGACTTGGAGCCATTCCAGCCCGGGTTCCTGGCCGCGCCGTGGGATGCCCCCGACGGTGAGTCGGGGACCATCGGCACCGGTCAGGCCGCGATCAGCCTCATGGGCCAGTGGGGCCCTGGTGCCTACGCCAACCAGTCGGGGATCGGCGTCCCAGAGGATCCGCTCGCCGACCGGCTCCCCGGCGAGTTCGGATGGTTCCCGTTCCCGGCGGTAGAGGGCGGGGCCGGAGCCGGCACCGACGGGTTCGGTGGTGGGAATGGTTTCGCGGTGGGTAAGGACGCGGCACCCGAGGCCGTGCAATTCCTCGAGTACATCACCAGCCTCGACCAAGCGATACGGGCCGGGGAAGCCGGCCAGGTTCTCCCCGTGACCAAGGGCGCGGAGGTGTCCATCAGCGATCCACTCCAGCAGGAGGTTCTCGCAGGCCTGAGCGAGGCGAGCTTCGTCCAGCTCTACCTGGACCAGTTCTTCTCACCCGAGCTGGGCGCGGCAGTCAACGACGCGGTGGCGACGCTCTTTGCGGGCACGGCCACCCCTGAGGAGGTCACCCAAGCCATCACGGATGCGGCAGGTTGAGCCATCGCCCGTAATCTGGGCACGGAAGTGGAGGGCCGTCACCCCGACGGCCCTCCACAGACGCGCCCCCACACCGTGGCCAAAACGAACCAGACCTCCAACCAGAACGCCAGCCGGCGCCTCAAGGGAACGCCCGGCGTCGCCCCCTGGCCGGTCATCCTCGCTTTCCTCCTGCCCGCGCTGGCCCTCTACGGGGTGTTCGTGGTATATCCGATCGCGCAGAGCATCCGCTACAGCGGATTCGACTGGAACGGCCTCGAGCCCCTGACCAACTGGGTCGGCCTCGGCAACTTCGCCACCGCGTTCACCGACCCTGTCTTCATCCAGGCGATCACCCACAACGCCATCATCATCGGGCTCTCCCTGCTGCTTCAGATTCCTTTCGCCGTTGCCCTGGCCGTCCTGCTCAGCCGCAAGCTGAAGGGCCGGGGTTGGTTCAGGACCATGTTCTTCGCCCCGTACATCCTCTCCGAGGTGGTCACCGGCGTGGTCTGGCGTCAGATCCTTCGTCCCGACGGGCTCGTCGACCAGGTCCTGGCCGGAGTGGGCGCAGGCGGGATGACCCGTGAGTGGCTCGGTGATCCCGACATCGTCCTCTACAGCCTCTTCTTCGTCATCTCCTGGAAGTACTTCGGCCTCCACATGGTCCTGATCCTGGCCGGGCTCCAGTTGATCCCCGACGAGCTGGAGGAGGCAGCATCTATCGACGGCGCAACCTGGTGGCAGGGATTCCGGTATGTGACCCTTCCATTGCTCGGCCCCACCATCAGGATCTCGATGTTCCTCTCCATCATCGGCGCCCTCCAGCTCTTCGACCTGATCTGGGTCACCACCAAAGGCGGGCCCGTGAACGCCTCGTCGACCATGGCCACCTATCTCATCGACTGGGGCTTCAGACGGGGCCAGTTCGGTTACGCCAGCGCCGTCTCGGTGATCGTGTTCGGCCTTTCCCTCGTCGTCGCGCTCCTCTACCAGCGTTTCGTCCTGAGACGCGACCTACAGGGCGCCCTCACCGGATGACCACCACAGTCGCCCCCGCCGGATACCCACTGCGAAGGACCCTGGCCCGCGGGCTCCTCTACGCGACAGCCATCGTGGTCCTGCTGGTGATAATCATCCCCCTGACTTTCTCCGTGCTCGGCGGGTTCCGCACCAGTGGCCAACTCGCCGCCGATCCTGTGGGGCTGCCCGATCCCTGGGTCTTCACCAACTACCTGGAGACGCTGGCCAACCCCGCCTTCTACAACCAGCTGAAGAACAGTCTGCTCATCTCCCTGATCACCACGGCACTGGTCCTCCCCGCCGCCTCGCTTGCCGCGTTCGTCATCGCCCGCTATCGGTTCCGGGGCCGGGAAGTGGTCTACGCCCTGTTCACCCTGGGGCTGTTGTTCCCGGTGGCAGTGGCCATACTCCCCCTCTTCATCACGCTGAGGCAGACCGGGCTGCTCAACAACCCGCTCGGTGTCGCCCTGCCCCAAGCGGCATTCGGCCTGCCCCTGTCCATAGTGATCCTGCGCCCCTTCTTTCGCAGCATCCCCAAGGACCTGGAGGACGCCGCCGCCATCGACGGGTGCGGTCCGCTTCGTTTCTATTGGTCGGTGATGCTCCCCCTCTCCCGCCCGGTGATGAGCACCATCGCCGTGCTCACCGTGGTCGGGAGCTGGAACGGTTTTCTGCTCCCGCTCCTTGTCCTGACCCAGCCGGACCAGTGGACCTTGCCCATCGGGGTCAACAACGTCTCGAGCCAGTATGTGACCGACTTTGCCGTGATCCTCGCCTACACCACACTTGCGATGATCCCGGCCCTCATCTTCTATTTCATCGCCCAGCGCCAGATCGTGAGCGGGCTCACCGCGGGAGGAGTCAAGGGATGACCGCGGTCACCGTCGACGGCACACAGCCGCTGTATCGAGACCCATCAATCCCGATCCGGGACCGGGTCGAAGACCTGCTCGAGCGGATGACCCTCGAGGAGAAGGTGGCCCAGCTCGGAAGTGCATGGGTATTTCAGCTCCTCGAGGGCAAGAACCTCTCACCGGTGAAGGCGACCGACCTGCTCCGCAACGGGCTGGGTCACATCACCCGGATCTCCGGCGCCAGCCATCTCGATGCCGTGGAAGCGGCCCGGGTCGCAAATGCGGTGCAGCGTCACCTCCTCGAGAAAACCCGGCTCGGCATCCCGGTCATCGTCCACGAGGAGATCTGCTCGGGGTTGATGGCTCCCAATGCGACGGTGTTTCCCCAGGCCATCGGGGTGGCCAGCACCTGGGACCTGGAGCTGGTCCGGGCAATCGCAGAGGTGGTCCGGGCCCAGATGAGGGCCATTGGCGCCCATCAGGGCCTTTCGCCGGTGCTGGACATCGCCCGTGATCCGAGATGGGGTCGGACAGAGGAGACATTCGGCGAGGATCCTCATCTGGTGGCGATGATGGGGATGGCGTTCGTGGACGGGCTCCAGGGGGACGACCTGGCGGACGGTGTGATCGCCACCCCGAAGCACTTTGTCGGCTACGGCGCATCTGAAGGAGGTCTCAACTGGGCGCCGGCCCACATCCCGGCCCGAGAGTTGCACGAGGTCTACCTCCATCCCTTCGAGGCGGCGGTGAGGGCGGCAGGAGCGCGATCTGTGATGAACGGCTACCACGAGCTCGACGGCATCCCATGCGGTGCTGACCGGGATCTGCTCACCCGCCTTCTCCGCGAGGAATGGGGTTTCGACGGCTGTGTGGTGTCGGATTACTTCTCGGTCCGGCAGCTCTACGACTATCACAAGCTGGCGAACAGCGCCACCGAGGCGGCCGTGCTGGCGTTGTCGGCGGGGATCGACGTCGAGCTTCCCGGCACCGACTGCTACGGACAGCCCCTCATCGATGCCGCCGCCGCAGACATGGTGAGCGTGTCGATCATCGACGAGGCGGTACGACGGGTACTCAGGGCCAAGTTCGAGCTCGGGCTCTTCGATCGGCCCTTCGTCGATCCCGAGGAGGTGCGTCCCCTGATCGACAATCCCGCCCACCGACAACTGGCGCGCCGGATCGCCGGCAAGAGCATCGTGCTGCTGCGCAACGACGGGGTCCTCCCTTTGGCGGGCAATGCGAGCTCGATCGCGGTGATCGGCCCCAACGCCCATGAGGGGCGAAACCTGTTCGGCGACTACACCTACCCGGCCCACATCGAGTCGCTGCTCGAGATGAGGACCCGGGAGAACGTCTTCTCGATTCCACTCGCCGAGGGGCTCACCCCCGAGCAAGCGAAAACGAAGGCCACCACGGTCTTCGAGGCGCTGGTGGAGCGTCTCGGCCCCAGTGTGCGGTACTCCCGTGGCTGCGACGTCGAGGGACCGTCCACCGAAGGATTCGCCGGGGCGGTGACGCTGGCCGCCGAATGCGACGTGGCGGTCATGGTGATGGGAGACAAGGCCGGTCTCACCGAGGACTGCACCAGCGGTGAGGGCCGGGACCGTCTCACCCTCGACCTCCCCGGCGTCCAGGAGGACCTGGTGCGAGCCGTGGTCGCCACCGGCACACCGGTGGTCCTCGTCCTCGTGACCGGGCGGCCCGGGGGAAGCGTCTGGATCCATGAGAATTGCGCGGCGGTGGTCATGGCCTGGCTCCCCGGTCAAGAGGGTGCCGCCGCGATCGTCGACGTGTTGACCGGTGAGATCAACCCGGGGGGAAAGCTCCCCATCTCCCACCCACGAACGGTGGGGCAGATCCCGGTCTACTACGGGCACAAGGTCTCGGGGGGAAGGTCCCATTGGAAGGGCGACTACGTCGACGGGCCGGCGGCGCCGCTGTACCCGTTCGGGCACGGTCTCAGCTTCACCTCTTTCCGACTCTCCGACTTCGCGGTGACTCCCGATGTGGCTTCGTGGAACGCCGAGGTGATCGTCTCCGTCACAATCACCAACAGCGGCAATCGGGATGGAGACGAGGTGGTGCAACTCTACGTCCGCGACCCGATCGCCAGTGTGACCCGGCCCGTGTTGGAGCTCAAGGGCTTTGCCAGGGTAGGGCTGGCGGCCGGCGCCTCGAAGCAGGTCTCCTTCCGGCTCCCGATGGGGCAGGTTGGGTTCCACGGTCGCGATATGCGCTACGTGGTCGAACCCGGGCTGATCGAGGTTCTGGTGGGCACCTCATCGCAGGATCTCTTCGAAGCAGGGTCGTTCACGGTCGTAGCTGATCCTTCGGGCCTGCCGCCGGTGAAACGGTTCGAGGGGACGGTCGACATCACTGCCCTTGGCGCGGTCGGGCCCTGACCACGTTGGGAACCAGGGCTCAGGCCGGCGCCGGCTCCGCCTCTGGCTCCGGCTCCGCCCGGAGCGAGAGGATCCATGCCCCGAGACCCAGGGGCAGCACGATCAGGGGCACCACCCAACCAACCAGGGGGATCATCCACACGACCCCCACCAGGGCCGATCCGGTGAGGATCGAGCCGAACAGCCCGAACTTGCCGGGCAGAGCCTCACCAAGAGCGAGGACCGCTGGGACACCGGCGACCACCGAGAGCGCTAGCACGATGACGAGCGCCACCACCACAAGTGGGCCGAATACCGCAAGCAGGGGAAGGCTGCCTGCGGCGGGGGCGAGACCAGCCAACAGTACGGCCAGGGCAGCGAGCAGGAGCGGAGAGAGCATGACCACGGCGCCGTATCCCCAGGACCTGAGAATCTGGCGCCGCGCATGAGCTCCGGCGCGTTTGGTGCGCTCGGGCCAACCCCATGCCACGAGCACTGCAGCCGTCGTCAGTCCGAGAACAGCCAGGAACCTGGCGAGGAGGCCGAGGGCTCGGACTCTGATGTTCGGGGGAAGAGGAGCCTTATGGACGACAACTCCCCCAACCGTCGCCTGTTCCAGACCCTCTGCCTCCGTGCGGGATCGGTAGCCCAGGTCTCCAGCCACCTCGAGTGGGCCGGTGACGCTCAATTGGCGAACGCTGACGTCGACGTCGCCGCCGACCATGCCTTCCAACTCCAGTGACCGCTGGCTGCCTTCGAGGTTGGCACCGATGGTGCCGGCAGCACTCACGTTGATAGCCCAGAGAAGGACGTCTCCCTCCACCTGCGAGCCGGGGTCGAGATTGGCTCTGATGGCCGTGCCGACCAGATCCGTGCCCACCGAGCCCGATAATTCGAGGACATTGGCCGAAATCCGCATCGCCTCCCCGACATCGCCGCTCACGTTGACTGCCGGTGCCACCGCCAGGACACTTCCGGTGACCTCGCCCGAGATCAGGACCTCCTCGGCGGCGAACGCGATCAGGTCGCCATCGACCACCCCCTCAATCAGAACCCTCACTCCGGCCGTATACAGGTCTCCTTCGACGGTGTCGCCTTCACTGATGATCACCAGCTCCGAAGCGGCGGTCTCGGCGGCGACCGCGGGGGCGCTGAGGCCAAAGAGAAGAAGCACGGACAAGCAGGCGAGGAGAAACGCCCTATAGCGGGAGGGCATCGGCGGCCATATCGAGAAGCGACGTCGGGAAGATGCCCCACAGAATCGTCGTTCCGACAGCCACTGCCAACACCCATCGTGCCGGCCCCAGCAGCAGGGTGACCTCCTCATCCGAATCATCCATGTACATCACCACGATGATCCGGATGTAGAAGGCGAGGGCGATGACCGATGCCACCACCGCCAGGATCACAAGCCACTGGTAGCCGCTGGCCCATGCATCGGTGAACACGCCGAACTTGGCTACGAATCCTGACGTCAGCGGGAGACCTCCCATACCGAGCAGGAGGACGGTGAACGACGCGGCGAGCAGTGGGCTCCTTCTGGTCAGGCCGCGGTATTCGTCGATGCTGGATCCTGCTGCGTCCGGCCCGCTGACCACCGCCACCACGGCGAAAGCGCCTACCAGCTGGATGGCGTAGACCACCAGATACACGAGCACGGCGTCAAACGAGCCCCCGACCACACCGGTCATGATGAACCCGGCGTGGGCCACACCGGAGTAGGCGAGCATCCGCCGGATGTCGCCCTGGACCAGAGCCAGCACCGCTCCGACCAGCATCGAGAGAGCCGAGATGCCGGCCACCACCGGGAGCCAGGTCGCGTCCAGGTCCCCGAAGGCAGTGAGCAAGATTCGGGCAATGGCAGCAAATCCCGCCACCTTGGCTACGGCTGCCAGATATCCGACCAGACCGGCCGGAGCGCCCTGATACACGTCCGGTGCCCAGGCATGAAACGGTGCTGCCGACACTTTGAAGCCGAGACCTGCGATGACCAGGCCGATGCCGATGTAGATGACCGCCGGATCGGTGACGATGAAGTCTCCGAGGTAGTTCCCGATCTCGAGGATCTCGAACTGCCTGGTGCCCGCGTAGATCAGCGCCACTCCGTAGACAAGAACAGCCGAGGCGAAAGAGCCCAGCAGGAAATACTTGATCGCAGCCTCGTCGGACTCTCGACGTTCCCTCGCCAACCCGGCCAGCACATAGAAGGCGATCGAGCCAACCTCGAGACCGAGGAACAGCATGATCAGGTTGTTCGAGGAGACCATCAAGGAGAAGCCGGCCGTGGCCAAGAGGATCAGGGCCAGCGCCTCTGCGCCACGTCGCCCCAGGCTCACCACGAACCGCCAGCCGCCGAGCACTCCGAGAACGGTGGCGACTAGAAGAGCGAGTCTGGAGAACACTGCGAATCCATCCATGACGATGAGACCGGAGAAGGCGATCAGGCTCTCCGTGTCCCCTGCTGCCATGGCGTCGGAGGCTTCGAGCCACTGCAGCACCGCGAGCCCGGACGCGGCAGCAAGCGTGACTCCGACCACCCAACCCAGGACTCTGGCCGGTGGCTTCCATTGGACGTCGACAAGCAGCACAAAGGCGGCCCCGAGCGCCAGCGCCAGATCCGGTGCGATGGCGATCCATGAGATCTCGGGTGGGATGATCATTCGGAGTCTCCTGCCACCACCACGTCGGCCAGACGACCGGGCTCCGGGATCACGAAGTTGGTCTGCTCCTCGATGCGATCGAGAACCGCCTCGGTCGAGGGTGTGATCTTGTCGAGCAGGAAACCGGGATAGAGCCCGATGACGATGACCAGGACAGCAAGGGGGGCGAGCAGGCCGACCTCCAGCGGGGTCAGGTCGCTGAGGACCGCGTTCTCCTCCTTGTCCGGAACGCCGGTGAACACCCGCTCATAGGCCCAAAGCAGATAGATGGCGGCGAGCAGAACACCGAAAGCGGCAACAACGGCGAAGATGGGGAGGGTCGGGTAGCTGCCGATCAACACCAGGAACTCGCCCACAAACCCGTTGAGACCCGGGAGCCCGATCGAGGCGAACGCCATGAACAGGAAGAACCCGGCCAGCATGGGCATCACCTTCTGCAGTCCCCCCAAGTCGGCGATCTTCTTGCTGTGACGGCGGTCATAGATCATCCCCACCAGGAGGAAGAGTGCGCCGGTCGTGAGACCATGGTTCAGATTCTGGATGACGGCTCCCTGAAGGCCCCCGGAAGTCAGGGCGAAGGTCCCGAGCACGATGAAACCCAGGTGACTGACCGACGAGTAGGCGACCAGTTTCTTCAGGTCCGGCTGGACGATTGCGACCACTGCCCCGTAGATGATCCCGATCACGGCCAGCGTCGCCATGATCGGGACGGCGTCCACCGATGTGTCGGGGAAGAGACTGAGATTGAAGCGAAGCAGGCCGTAGGTGCCCAGCTTC
>CAZRID010000069.1:0-11503 GCA_964600055.1 uncultured Acidimicrobiaceae bacterium | reverse complement strand
CCGAGCGGCTGCTCAGAGGGCTGAGGACAGTCGGGGTTGCTCCCCATCGGGTCTCGATCCTGGTCGAGGCGGCGGCAGGGGCGCCCAGGGAGCGAATCTGGCGCTCGGCGGACCCATTCACCGAGAAGGCTCTTTCCGATCGTGTGTGGTGGCAACTGAGGGCGTGGGTGGAGTCGGGTGGGGTGCCCGGCGGGATATCCCGGTTGCGTATCGCACCCGCCGACCTCTCCGACGAGGGCCGACAACTCGGCCTCCTTCAAGACGAGACCTCCAGAATCGAGGCCGAGCGAGCCCTGGCCAGAGCCCAGGCCCTGCTCGGCCCTGATGGCGTCCTACAGGGACGGGCCCAGGGCGGGCGGATGCCACAGGAGCGGGTGACCTGGTCACGTTGGGGTGAGCCGCCCGTCGACCAGGAGCGTGACCCTTCGGCACCCTGGCCCGGGGCAACCCCCTCACCCAGCCCGGCCTTGGTTCCTCCCAGATTGCAGCCGTTGGAGGTGGAGTGGGACGACGGGATACCCACCCGGGTCCGGCTCGGCACCCGTTGGGAACCGGTGCTCACCTGGAGCGGGCCCTGGCGTCTAAGCGGCCGTTGGTGGGTGGGGGAGAAGGACGCCGATCGCTACCAGCTGGTCACTTCGGTAGGCGCCTTCCTCTGTGTGGTAGCTGAGGGTGGCCGGGCCTTTCTGGCCGGGGTATACGACTGATATATGCCGGCCGACTTTGCCCTCGACCCACCCTCAGCCCGGCGGGGAGGATCTCGAGGCATGCCGGCCGACTTTGCCCTCATCTCAGGGCGTCGTTTCCTCCCCCGCAGGGGGAGGTGGCCCGCCAGGGCCGGAGGGGGCCTTTGCCACGCGTGGACTCAGGATCCCCCCTCCCCGGCTGAAGCCGGTTCTCCCCCCTGCGGGGGGAGAAACAAACGTTGCTTCGCCTACAACCCCAGGTAGGCCTTTTCGATGAGACCCTCTTCGAGGAGCTTCTCCCGGTCACCTTCGAGGGCGACCCGACCACTCTCCAGGATGTAGACCCTGTCGGCGATCTCGAGGCTCTTGCGCACGTTCTGCTCGATGAGAAGGACGGTGATCCCCTCACCACGCAGCTGCTCGATGACATCGAAGCACTCGTCGACCAATACCGGCGACATGCCGATCGAAGGCTCGTCGAATATGCACAGTGTGGGCCGTGCCATCAATGCTCGCCCGATCACCAACATCTGCCGCTCCCCACCGCTCAAGGTCCGGGACAACGCCTTCTGTCGCTCCTCGAGTCTGGGGAACAGGCGGAAGACCCGACGCATCGTCGCATCCCGACGTTCCCACGACACCCGGTGATAGGCGCCCAGCTCGAGGTTCTCACGCACGCTCATGTCCCGGAACAGTCCACCCCCTTCCGGCCCATAGGCGATACCGAGATTGCTGATGCGGTAGGGGTCCCACCCTTCGATCCGTCGCCCGCCGAATTTGATCATCCCCGAGGTTGGCTCGATCAACCCGACGATCGATTTGACCAGGGTGCTCTTTCCGGCTCCGTTGGCTCCGAGGACGACAACGATCTCGCCCTCCTCGACGTTGAGCGAGACATCCCAGAGGGCTCGTATCGGGCCGTATTGCGAGCTGATCCTGTTGACACTCAGCATGCTCAGGTCCCCAGGTAGACGGATCTGACCGTCTGATCGATAGCGATCGCCTCAGGGACTCCTTCGGCGATCTCCTGGCCATTGTGGAACACGATGATCCGATCACAGACTCCCATGATGGCTTGCATCACATGCTCGATCATGAAGATGGTGATTCCACGCTCGCGAAGCCGACCGATAAGCTCCATCGATTGGGTCAGCTCGCCAGGAGTCAGCCCGGCCATCGACTCGTCCAGGAGCAGCAACTCGGCGTTGGTGGCCAGTGCCCGCACGATCTCGAGACGTCTTCGGCTGGCGAGTGACAGGTCCCTCACCGGTTTGTTCCGGTCGGAGAGCAAGCCCATGGACGCCATCAGCTGATTCACTTGTCGCTCGGCTTCCTCGAAGCGGAACTTCTTCTCGGGATTGCCGTAGATCAAGGCGAGACGGACGTTTTCGAATGCAGTCATTCCCATGAAGAGCTTGGTTGTTTGAAAGGTTCGGGCCAGACCGCGACGAGAGATCTGGTCCGGTCTGAGCCCGGCGACCTCCTCGCCCTTGAACCGAATGCTTCCCGACCTCGGAGTGATCGCGCCCGAGATCAGGTTGAACAGGGTCGTCTTGCCGGCACCGTTGGGGCCGATGAGCCCGACCACCTCACCCTGGTCGACGCGGAAGGTGGCATTGTTGACTGCGAGCAGACCACCGAACTGGTGGGTCACCCCGTTGCCTTCGAGCATCACGCTCCCCTGAGTCGCTTGAACTTCATCTTCAATCCAATCCATTGCATCTTGACCCGGAACATCCATCTCTGGGCCAGCACGACCAGGCCCCCGGGGAGCCAGAGCACCACAACCACCAGCGTGAGGCCGAACAACAGCAGGTAGAAGTACGGGTACTCGGTGATGAGGAACTCCTGAAGCACGACGAGGACGATGGTTCCGAGGATCGGGCCGTAGAGCTTCGAGGTCCCGCCGAAGATCGCCATCACCACCGGCAGGAAGGAAATGAGCGGGTTGAAGGCGATCGAAGGGTCTACGTACCTGAAGCGAGTGGCCATGACTGCTCCGGTTGCGCCCATGAAGGCGGCGCTTGCCGCAAAGGTGAGCACTTTGATCCGGGTGACGGGAACTCCGATGTGCTCGGCAGCATCCTGGTTCTCACCTATGCCCTGGAGTGCCATCCCGACGTTGGAGCTGCGCAGCAGGAAGCCGCCAACAAGGGTGAGTGCGAAGAGGATCACCATCAGGAGGTAGACCGTCTCGTTGGCGGCCCCGAGCACATGACGGCCCACCGTACCGCTGAAGTGGGTCTCCCACCACTGGGTGACATTCCGGATCAGGGCGGTGACCCCGAAGGTGAAGAGGATGAAGTAGACGCCTTTGAGCCGAAGGGTGAGCACCCCGATGGCGAGAGCGAGAAGGAACGCAACAAGGCCCCCGATGAGAACGAGGAGCTCGATGGGCAACCTCCCCCGAAGAATCGCCGAGACGTACACCCCGATCCCGAAGAGGGCGGCTGTCGCCAGCGAGACATAACCGGTGGGCCCCGAGAACATCGTCCAACTGAGTGTCAGGACGGCGTACATCAAGACGGTGATCAGCGTGATGACCACGGATTCCGACAGGAACCGGGGGGCAACGAGGAGGAGAAGGATGCTGGCCGGGATGATGGCCAGCGCAGTCTTCTCCTCACTGAGGATCGTGCTAATCAGCATGGAGTTGTCTCCCCAAGATCCCCGAGGGCTTGACCAGAAGCACCAGGATGAAGATCAGGTAGAAGGCAACCAGCGACAGGCTCGGGTCGATGAAGTTGACGAGGCTGGTGATCAACCCCAGCGCAAACCCACCGATCAGGCTGCCCGTGATGCTGCCCAGCCCCCCGAGGACCACGACGACGATGGCAACGATGGTCAATTCGATGCCCCTGCTCGCCTGGATGTCGAACATCAGGCTGTAGAGGACTCCGGCAAGACCCGCCAGGGCGGTGCCCAGCCCGAAGCAGATCGCCAGCACCCGCCTCTTGTTCACGCCGAGCGTCTCCGCAATTTCCGGCGCCTCGGCCGCGGCGCGGATCGCCTTGCCCAGCCTTGTCTGCTTGATGAAGAGGTAGAAGCCGACGCTCACGACCACGGCAACCCCCAGCGCAATCACCCTGTTGAGGCCATAGCGATTGCCGAAGATCGACACCGAGGCATTGAGGTAGCTGTAGCCCTTCAGGTTCGCTCCCCAGAACAGGAGCATCAGGTTCTGGATAACGAACAGCAAGCCAAATGAGGCCAGCAGCGATCGGCCTTCGAGTGCGTCCTCGTTGTCCGACGTCTTGCGCAGGTCATTGAAGAGCGTCCGATCAAGGGTGTAACCAATGAGGAAGAGGGAGGGTGTGACGATCGCGATGGCCGCCAACGGGCTGATGCCCAAGACCGTGAACAGGCTGTATGTGCCCAGGGCACCCAGGATGATGAACTCGCCGTGGGAGACATTCAGCACCCGCCCGACGCCGTACTGCAGACTGAGCCCCACGGCGATCAGTGCGTAAATGCCACCCAGTATCAACCCGGTGATGACGATGTCGACGAAGCTCTCGATCATTACGAGCCTGGGTCAGGACCTGTCGCCGTGATGCGCATGCCGGCGAATGGTGGCAGGTCGTCCCACCACGATTCGCCGACTGGCTCTTCTCGGCACGCCCTACGAACGACGAGTGCCTAGCGACGCACCACTAGTGACGGGCCACTAGGGGGCCGGCCACGGCGGCTTGGGGAAGATCGGCTCCGCGGTGCGGTCCTCGGCGAAGCTCACGATCTCGAACTCCCCGTTCTGCCACTGCCCGACTTGCCCCGGGTAGACCGGATTGAACTGGTCTTCGAAGCTGAATGTGCCCAGGATGGTGTCGAACTCCTCGGTGTCCATCGCCTCCTTGACGGCTGCCGGGTCGAGCGTCCCGGCCGCTTCGACGGCCTGCTGGAGGACCTGGCCGGTGGAATAGCACGCTGCCGAGGCCCAACGGTCGGGCTCGGTGCCATGCATCTCGACATGTCTGTCGAAGTACTCCTGAGCACCTTCGATGTCCACGTTGGGATTCCACACACCGGCGCCCATGATCCCCTCGACCACCTCGGCGCCGAATGCGTCTCGATAGGCCGGGAAGGCAACGCCGACTGTGGCGTAGAACAGATCAGGGCTGAGACCGATCTCCAGCATCTGACCGGTCATGAGGAAGGTCTCCGCCGGGTAGGAGAAAGCGATGAGACCGTCCACGTCGGCGTCCTGGACCTGACGCAGTTGCTGCGAGAGGTCTTCGGTGTTCACCGGGTAGGTCTCTTCGATGACGATCTCGATGCCGGCGTCGCGCAGCTGAGGAACCACATCCTCGGCGAACTCGATGCCGTGCAGGTCGTCGTGATGGATCACGGCAACCGTCTCGATGCCGAGTTCCTGGGCAAGTTGCACCAGACCTTCACCCTGAGCGGCGCCTTGATTCAGCATGGTGTAGAAGTACGGGTAGTCCGCCGCCTGATCCACCAGGTCTTTCGAGCTCACGGTGCATCCCATGACCGGTGTCTCGAACTGGCTGATGATCGGTGCGATGGCGAAGTTGGCTGCTGTTCCCCAGGGCGGGAAGATGAAATGGACCTCACCCTCCTCGAGCATTTGCTGGACCTGCTGAACGGCAACGCCCACATCGCTGGTGTCGTCGACACGTTCGATCCGGACCGGTATCTGCTGGTCGTATTCCTCGACGAAGATTCCGCCTGCGGCGTTCACATCCTCGACCCACAGGTCGTAGCTCGGGATCTGTGACAATGAGGCCCCGGCGTTGTTGGGCCCGCTCAGCGCGATCGGGTTGCCGATGACGATCTCGGCGGGTGCCTCCGATGCCTCGGGCTGGGTGGTGTCGGGCGCGGTGCTGGCCGGCGCCTCGGTGCCACCAGATGCGGTGATGTCCGGCGAGCCTGTGGTATCAGCTCCCGGGTCGCTCTCGACACAAGCCGTCAGGACGAGTGCGAGAACCGGTATCAGCAGGAGCGAATTCGATCGCTTTTCGCCTCTCATGACACCTGTTCTCCTCCCTCAGAGTCGTGGGCAGCTCGATGATCCTGGGGATCCCTTGCGAACATTCGTGCCTCCTCCATCTCGATTGTGCGCATAGCGTCCATCCGTCCGTTGAGCGTACACTGGGATTCAGAGGCGCGTCGGGCAGTGCGGTGGTTGACTGCCCGCGTCGGGCCGTGGCGCCGGACGAGAGTGGACGCGCTCGTTTCTCGACCTCGATATGCGTCCTGAGACAAGGGAGGAAAACAATGGTTGCCAAGAGCTACAAGATGTTCATCGACGGGAAGTGGGTCGATGCCTTCGGAGGCAAGAGTTTCGAAGACCTGAATCCTTTCACTGGCGAGGTCTACGCCAACGTGCCTGCGGGCGGTCGCGAGGACGCCAGGCGTGCGATCGAAGCCGCACAGGCCGCTTTCCCCGAGTGGGCGGCCACGCCTCCAGGCGCCAGACGGCAGATCTTCCTCAAAGCCGCAGACGTGATGGAGAGTCGTCAGGACGAGTTGGTCAAGGCGATGATGGAGGAGGTCGGAGGTGCTATCGGCATCTCGATGTTCCAGATGGGATTCGTGCCCGGTCTGTACCGGATGGCGGCCTCGGCGCCCTATGACGTGAAGGGCGAGATCATCCCGGCCGATCACGCCAATTCTTTCTTCATGGCCGTTCGCCAGCCCGCCGGAGTCGTCGCCTGCTTCGCGCCTTTCAACGTGCCCTACATCCTGGGCAGTCGTTCGTTCACCCTCCCCATGGCATACGGGAACACGGTGGTTCTGAAGCCGTCCGAGGAGGCGCCGTTGACCGGCGGCCTGCTCCTGGCCGAGATCTTCGAAGAGGCCGGCCTGCCCCCGGGTGTGCTCAACGTCGTCACCACCACGCGCGAGGCGGCAGAAGAAGTTGGCGACGAGATGATCTCCCATCCCGCTGTGAGGCGAATCTCGTTCACGGGCTCTACCGAGGTGGGGAGGGTCATCGCCGAGAAGGCAGGCCGGCATCTCAAGCGGGCCGTGCTCGAGCTGGGCGGCAAGGATCCCCTGATCATTCTCGGGGATGCCGATGTCGACTATGCCGTCGATGCGGCGGCTTGGGGAGCGTTCCTGCACCAGGGCGAGATCTGCATGTCCACCGAGCGAATAATCATCGAGAAGAACATCGCCAAGGAGTTCACGGAGAAGCTGAAGAAGCGAGCGGAATCCATCCCAATGGGAGATCCGACCAACCCGGCCACGGCGATCGGCCCGTTGATCAACCAGCGGGCACTCGAGAAGGTCCACGCCCACGTCGAGGAAGCAGTGGCCGGTGGAGCGAATCTCGTCACCGGAGGCCTGTTCGACAATCTGGTCTACCACCCGACCGTGATCACGAACGTCAAGCCCGAGATGCGCCTTTTCAGGGAACAGACCTTCGGACCGGTTGCGCCGATCGTTGTGGTCAATGACCGCGAGGAGGCGCTGGCCGTGGCCAATGACTCCGAATACGGGTTGTCGGCCGGAATTCTGACCAATGACTTCAATCAAGCCCTCGACATGGCCCTCCGTCTGGAGACGGGCATCGTCCACATCGGCGACCAGACCGTCAACGACGAGCCCCAGGCGCCGTTCGGTGGGGTCAAGGGGAGTGGGTACGGGCGGTTCGGTGGGCAGGCGGCTCTCGATGAGTTCACGGAGTTGCGTTGGATCAACGTCCAGCGGGTGCCACGGACCTTCCCATGAGGTAATTGACGGCGCCAGTCGGCGCTGTGACCGATCGGTCGAGCTCCGTTACCGTCTGGGAATGTTTGACAGCCCGTCGTTCCGGAAGGGTCTCCGGGACTCAGTTCTGATCCTCCTCGCTGTGGCTGCATTTGGCGTGGCATATGGTGTCCTGGCCGTCGAAGCCGGGCTCTCCCCATGGCTGACCACGTTTTCCTCCGTCGTGATCGTCTCCGGAGCAGCCCAGTTCGCCATGGTCGGCTTGCTAGCCGCCGGCCCCATCCCGGTGCTGCTGGCAGCAACCGGTCTCGGGCTTCGTCATCTCCCGATGTCCGCAGCCTTGGCCGACATCATCGGCCCCCAACCACTGAGGACCCGGCTCCGGCTGGCCTCGGTCCTGGTGGATGAGACCTATGGCCTCACATTGCGGGCCGCCGCGTCCGGTGTGGAGGACCTGGTTGCCTACAAGTCGGCCGCCGATCTCATGTTGTACTCGGGCTGGATCGTCGGCACCTCGGTGGGTGCCTGGTTCGGCACTGCGATCGACCCCGAAGCCGCCGGGCTGGGAGTCCTCTTCGGCCTCCTCTTCCTCGGCCTGGCCGCCCCGTTCGTGCACACGCGCCGGGATTGGGTGGTTGCAGCGGCAGCCGTGACGGCAACACTGATCGCGACTGTCACGTTGCCGACTGCTTGGCAGATCACGTCGGCTGCTGCAGTCGCTTCGCTGGTCGGGATGGGATTCGATGACTGACCTGGTCTTGATCCTGGCGGTTGCGGCCGTCACCTATGCCAGCCGGGTTGCCTTCCTGATCCGACCCCGCCCGGCACCGCAGGGCAGGGTCGGGCGGTTTCTGAATGTGTTCCCCCTTGCCTTGTTCATCGCCATCGCCACCAACGGTCTGGTGACTCCGGAGGGAAGCCCTGATGTCGGCCCTGGCCTCGCTGCGGCGCTGGGAGGCATACTGGGGGCGATCGTGTTCCGTCGCTCTCTGTGGGGCGTTCTCGGCATGGGGGCGTTGTTTTTCTACGTGACCCGGGCGATCACCGGCTGAAGCCCTCGAGCGAAGGTGAAGGGAAGAAAATGCGTATCGGAATCCTGACCGGTGGCGGTGACGTTCCCGGGCTCAACGCCTGCATCAAGGCTGTTGTGAACCGGGTGGCTGAGGAGGGCCATCAGGTGGTCGGAATACGTCGCGGGTGGGGTGGTCTCGCCTACTTCAATCCCGACGACCCGGAGACGACCGGTCACAATCTAATCTCGCTCGATCCGGGGGTCGTTCGCACCATCGACCGCACCGGTGGCACCTTTCTCCACACATCGCGCACGAACCCGGCGAAAGTGAAAACGGAAGAGCTTCCCGACTTCCTCCCCGTGAAGCCCGGTGAGCAGGATTCCGTCGATGTGACCCCCCACGTGCTTCGTGTGCTCGAAGACCGGAAGATCGATGTGCTGATCCCGATTGGTGGCGATGACACGCTCTCGTACGGTCTTCGCCTCCATGATGAGGGGGTTCCGGTGATCGCGATCCCAAAGACGATGGACAACGACGTTCACGGCACAGACTATTGCATTGGCTTTTCCACGGCCGTCACCCGTGGGGTTCAGTTCATCCACAGTCTCCGGACCGCGGCAGGCTCTCACGAGCGGATTGCGGTAGTGGAGCTCTTCGGGAGGTACAGCGGCGAGACTTCTCTGGTCACGGCCTATCTGTCCGGTGTCGATCGGGCGATCATCTCAGAGGTCCCGTTCGATCTGGAGAGGCTGGCCGACCTGCTCGTCGAGGATCGCGCTTCCAACCCGTCGCATTACGCCATGATGACCATCTCGGAGGGTGCCAGACTTCGGGAAGGGGACATGATGCTGGTCGGCGAAGAGGATGCCTATGGCCATCGCAAGCTGGGCGGTATCGGTGCCCTGACCGGCGAGCTACTCAAGGAGCGGACCGGTGAACCGGTCCTCTACCAGCAGGTGGCATATCTGATGCGGTCGGGAGCCCCGGATTCCCTGGATCTGATGGTGGCCACCAACTATGCGGTGATGGCCGCCGACCTCGCCGTCGAGAACGGCCACGGAAGGATGGTCGCTCTGCGTGGTGGCACTTATACCCACGTGCCCATCGGGGTCACCCGAGAAGGGGTGAAGCGGGTGGACGTCGACGAACTCTACGACACGGACACCTATCTGCCGAAGGTCCGTCACGTGTTGGGAAAGCCGATGTTCCTCTACTGAGAGGGACCACTGACCGAGGCCAGCAGTGAATGCTCCGTTCCCTAACGGATGGCCCGGTTGGCGCTGTCCGCAGCCGCCTTCTTGTCCTTCTTCGACTGGCGCTTCTGTTTCAGGTCCTTGGTGGCGACCTTCTTGGTGCTCTTGCCACCTTTGTCCTTGTTAGCCATGAATGGCCTCTCTGTATGAGTGCTGGGCCCGAATGGCCCTCGCCTAGTGTGTCACGTTTCAAGATCCAAGACGGGTGGTTTGTCCTCTCAGCTCCCGCCGACAGCACCTCCCATTGCGCTTACATGGCCCGCGATCACCTCTCGCACCTGATCCCGCAGGTCGCCGGTGTCGGAATGCTTCAGTCCGTCGGTCTCGATCGGCTTGTCCAGCACGACCCTGATCTTCCCACCTCTCACCAGCCGAGCACCCGCTGGCCACGCCTCGTATGAACCATGGATCGAGAGCGGCAGGATCGGCAACTGGGCGGCGATGGCCATGGTGAAAGCCCCCTTCTTGAATGGCTTCATGACCCCGTTGCGGGGCCGCGTCCCCTCGGCGTAGATGATGAGACTCCGACCTTTGGCGATCAGGTCCTTTGACTGTCGATTGACCTCGGCATGCACCGCCCCACGGGCCTCGCGGTCGACCTCGATGATTCCAACGGTCCTCATTCCCTGGGCCAGCACCGGGATCTTGAACAACTCCTTCTTCGCCAGGAATCGGATCGGAAGCGGAACCGCCAGCAAACAGGCCATGATGTCGAAGACCGACAGGTGATTGGCCACCACGACGTACGACCGGTCGGGGTCGACGTTGTCATGACCCTCTACCTCGAGCCGGGTGCCCGACATAACCAGCCAGACCCGACTCCACCCCCTGATGATCCGCTCGGTCGCAGGTGAGGTGTTGTTGAAGATGGCGATGATCACGAGGAGCGCAACGGCGACGATGGTCGCGAGGACGCCGGCCACGATGGTGACGACGGTTCTCGGGATGTCGATCAGCCCACGCATTCGGCGACGTTAGTGATTGGTCTTTAGCCTTGGCCCTCATGGACAAAGCTTCTCTCCGCGCAACGATGCGGTCTGCGGGGCCGCTCGACCCCGGAGTGAGCTCCCGGATCGGGGGCGGGCTGTTCACATGGCTGTCGCCCCGGCTGCCCGGCACGATCTCGGCGTTCCTGCCGATGGAGGGCGAGGTGGATCTCGGACCGTTGATGGACCGGCTACCTGGCTGGCGCTGGATCCTGCCCAGAGTTGAGCCGGACCGCTCGGTGACGTTTCGAGACGCAGTCCTGCCCCGTGAGACCCATCGGTTTGGGATGGAACAGCCGATCGACTCGGGTCAGATCGTCCCGATTCTGGAGATCGACGTGTTGTTGGTCCCCGGTCTTGCCTTCGACCGTGAGGGTCGCAGGCTCGGCAATGGCGCCGGGCACTACGACCGCATCCTCTCCGGGGCTGGCCACAGTGCCGAGAGCATCGGCATGGCACCATCGTCGCATCTGGTCGAGGTTGTACCGACAGAGGCTCACGATGTTCGCGTTGGCTGGCTCGCCACCGAGGATGGTGTGGTCAGCTGCTCTCCCAGTGGGTGACTCGGTCGATGGAGAGGAAGATGGCCTGACCGTTTGGAGGCGAACCCCGATATTGGGGGTATTTGTCGACTAACGCGGCACGCGCCGTTCCCCATTGCTCACCTTCGGTCTCGACACTGGCCCCACCGTCGACCCGAACCCACCAGAGTGCCGACCAATCCTCGTCGTAGTTGTCCACCAAAAGCGAAGCGCGCGGTGTCATCTCCACATTTCTCAGTCGCTGTAGGCGGCGGGTCGTCTTCGGCTTGTTGTCGATCATATGGACCAACGAGCCGCCGGTGACCGCAAAGGTGACCGCCACCAGATGCGGCCGACCGTCGGGTGTGATCG